>DATBWY010000064.1:0-9073 GCA_036514555.1 Candidatus Subteraquimicrobiales bacterium | reverse complement strand
TCCTCGCTCAAAGAGACGATCAAGGGAATGATCATCACCCCTATGGCCAGGCTGGCGCTTAAAGCATTAAAAACATTGGCTTGGGGAAAAATCTCCCGAATGATAGGGGTGACAAAGGTAAGAGCAAAGTAACCGTAAACGACCGTGGGGATTCCCGCTAAGACCTCAAGGACCGGTTTTATCACTTTCCGCACCGGCTCTTTGGCGTATTCGCTTAAGTAAATGGCGCTTCCCAACCCGACAGGTATGGCCAATAAACTCGCTCCAAGCGTCACGGCGAAAGTTCCCCAGAACAGGGGAAGAATCCCAAAATGCTTCGGGACGAAAAGCGGGGTCCATCTGGTTTCTGTAAAAAACTCAACCAGTGACACTTCTTGGAAAAAGGCTACCGTTTCGGTGAGAAGGAACGCAACGATGCCAACGGTTACAAAAATGGAGAGAAAGCCACAGAGGGTAAGCAACCCCTGAATTATTCTTTCGCTAACTTGTCCACGCTTCAATTTTGGCAGAAAACCACCGCTTTTTTTCATTGACTCCGTTTTAGTTTCTCGATCTGTTTCTCGAGCTCATTCTTGGGTAGGGAAACGTAACCCACTTCCTTAAGCAAAGAGTTCACCTCTTCGAGATAAAAGCGAACAAAATCTTGAACCTCCTGTTTTTTCAAGGACTCTTTACTCACATAGATGTAGAGCGGCCGAGAGAGAGGGGAATACTCTCTTGACCTGATTGTTTTTTCCGTGGGTAAAACCGCCCCTTTTCCATCATCGATCGCCAAAAGCTTAAGTTTGTCTTTGTTCTCAATATAATAGGCGTAGCCAAAATAGCCAAGACTCTTTTCTTCGGTAGCAACACCTTCCACCAGTACATTATCATCTTCACTAGCGGTATAATCAGCCCGGCTCGCGTCTTCCTTGCCAACAATGGCCTCGGTAAAATAATCAAAGGTGCCGGAATCGGTGCCCGGCCCGAAAAGGACAATTTTTTCATCTGGCCACTCCGGACGAAGATCCTTCCAACGAGATATTTTGCTTCCAGGCTGCCACAGCTTCTTAAGTTCGGTAACGGTCAGAAATTCCACAAACTTGTTTTTTGGATTAACCACGACCGAAAGACCATCAAAAGCTACTTCAAATTCGAGATACTCGATACCATTTTTAGCCGCCAGCTCTTTTTCCTCTTCCTTAATGGGCCTAGAGGCGTTGCTAATATCGGTCTCCCCTCGGGCAAATTTTTCAAAGCCACCGCCGGTTCCAGAGAGGCCTACGGTCACCCTTATTTTGGGGTTCTCCTTTTGGAACTCTTCAGCCACCGCTTCAGTAATAGGAAAAACGGTGCTTGAACCATCAGCCTTTATTCTTCCCGAAAGATCTTTTCTTCGGCTGCAACCTGAGCCCAAAAAGGCTGCCACAATCAATATTAAAATTAGGAATATTTTTAACCCGGCACCGACCCGGCTAAAGAAAGCGGGGCTGTGTTTCGCTCTTGGAAATCTCATATTAAGAAGCCTCGTATAAGAACGGCCTGGTTGCCACGGGCAGAATCCTCACGTGGTTCCCCACAAGGGTCTGGGGCTTCACTAATCTTACCAGACTAAAATGTCTTTTGGAAATCATTTTTTACCTCCACTTTTAAGGGCAAAAATATGTTTGATTAACTTTTGCTGCTTTACATTTTAGCTAAAGTAAGGAAAAGTCAAGTAAATTGGAGGTTAATTTTGGGTAAACTACATTTTTTTTATCTTTGTGTTAGCATGTCGTGTGCTCTAGCCGCTCTGTATCTGTAGCCGGTTGCGATGGTTCTACATCAGATGGGGGGGGTCGGTGTCAGCAGGTGGTTGCGACGGCTCTAAAGAGGGTGCTGGACTCGGCTGGGCTGGTGCCGTATGGCTATTATTTTGCGAGAATGTTTGAAAAGAAAATAACGCGATCACAAACACAAGGATCATTAGAAAACTGGCTAAAATTAGAAAATTATCTTTATTCATTTCTTATTCCTTTTGGTAATTTTGACTCGACGATTTAATTATCAGCGATTGATTTTTCATCTCCGACTATCAGAATTTTTTGCATTTCAGATTCTAACTCTACTCATTTTAGTCATCAAATTATACAGGCGAGTGCTCCTTGCCGACCAGTAATTTTTTCCCGCCGGTAAGAGAAAAAGAGGCTATTCTGGCAGGAGGTGCAAATGTTGGCGGAATAAAAGTTTTCAGCCGGCACTCCTAAATTTTCGAGGATTAGTTGGTTCGTTTTTTCTAAGTTAAGCCTCGTGTCGTTCACGGCCGCGGCGGAAAAATTTTCCCTAAATAGTCGGAGCCGATCAGGAGTTACTTCATAGCAGCAGGGCCCGATTGAAGGCCCAAAGAAGACCAGAATATCAGAGGGGCTTGATTGAAAAACCCGCGTCATTTGGACTAGGGCCTTGGCGGCAATCTCTGTGAGTGTTCCGCGCCAACCGGCGTGAGCCACCGCGATGGCTTTATTGACAGGGTCAGCAAGAACGATCGGAAGACAATCCGCAAAAAAGAGGGCCAGAGGCACTCCTTTCAAACTAGTAACCAGAGCGTCGGCTTCGGGAATCACTGGCGCCACACTTTTTTGGGAAGCATCATTACCGGTGAAGCCGTTGTTGTGTATTACCGCCACCGAATTGCTGTGCACCTGTTTGGCCATGGTTAGTCGCGAGTAGTCAAGATTCAACGATGCGCAAAGAATTTTTCGGTTTTCCCTAACTGTTTGGGGATTGTCTCCCTGACTCAGGCTTAAGTTCAAGGATTGATAGGGAGGAAGACTTGCTCCTTTTTCCCTAGTGGTGAAGGCAACGAATATTGAGTGTTGTTTCAAAAGTTCTTCGGCGGTTAAAAACTTAAGACCGTTTTTGGTTTTATACGTGAGTTTGTATGTCATTTTTTTCCGAAACTCGAAACTGAGACTGTTGAAAACGACCCTGAGCGCCTTTAAACTGTAGTTGCCCCATTCCCGCCAAAGGCGGGTCTGCCTTAGGCATGACATGGGGCTAAATTAGCCCCGCAGTTGCGGGACAAATACATTTATTGTTACTTTAAGCGATTAAAATTGACTATTAATCAACAGTCCTATTTAGCTATTTTTTGGCGGAGTTTTTCACACGCCTCATAAACGAGGTCCGGCGTGAAACCACGCTGAAGTAAATTGCGGTTTAACCGCTGCAAGGCATGCTCCGGGTCTAATCCTCGATAACTTGAAAGTTTTTTCTGGGCGAATTCCTCCAAATTTTCTTCCGGCTTTAATTTTTCGAACTCCGTTTCGATCAGTTCTTTTGACACTCCTTTTTGCAAGAGTTCGCGTTTTATTCTCAAAGCACCATAATTTTTTTTCATGCGGCTTTTTATCAAGGCTTCAGCGAAAGTTTTATCGTTGAGGTAGTTTTTCTCCTCAAGCTTTGAAATCACTTTGCTTACGACGTCTTCGTCGAAATCCTTTCTTAACAGGCGTTCTCTTAGTTCGGACACGGATCTCATCCGAAATTTGAGAAGATGAAAAGCGGCTCTGAAAGCTTTTTCTTCCTTCGGGACCAAATTAATGCTCCTTACCCCTTAGGTTGACTTGAAAAATGCTATCGCGAGCAGTTCGAATCGAAGATCTTGCCCTTTTCGAAAATTTGCCAAAGTAATCAAAGTAATATTGTAAATTTCGAAAGCCAATTTCTAGTGCTTGGCCGGAGATGTCGAAGAAGGCGCCGGAGTTTTTGTAAGGCCCAATTTCGTTTTGATCTGATTTACAATGTCGGTGGCGATTTTGGGATGTTCTTTTAGGAATAGCTTCGCTCCTTCTCGCCCCTGACCTAACTGTTTCTCCTTGAAGGTGTACCAAGCTCCACTTTTTTGGACAATACCCTCATCGGTCGCCACGTCTAGGAGACTTCCTTCTTTGGAGATGCCATCTCCGAAGAGAATGTCTAATTCCACTTGTTTAAAGGGAGGGGCAAGCTTATTTTTTACCACTTTAACTCGCACCCGGTTGCCAATGTTGTCTACCCCTTGTTTGATAGAGCTTATTCTTCTGATATCAAGTCTAATTGTGGAGTAAAATTTAAGGGCCCGCCCCCCCGGAGTCACCTCGGGATTGCCAAACATAACTCCTATTTTTTCTCGAAGTTGGTTTACAAAAACCGCGGTAGTCCGGGATTTACTGATGGCGCCGGCGAGTTTTCTTAAAGCGTGGGACATTAGCCTTGCCTGCAGTCCTACCTGGGTTTCGCCCATGTCACCTTCGATCTCGGCTCGGGGGACCAGAGCGGCCACGGAATCAATAACAATAATATCGACGGCCCCCGATCTTACCAGCATCTCGGCAATCTCCAGAGCTTGCTCTCCGGTATCCGGCTGAGAGACTAAAAGGTTCTCAACATCCACACTTAATTTTTGGGCGTAATTGGGGTCCAAGGCGTGTTCGGCATCGATAAAAGCGGCTACCCCCCCGTTTCGTTGAGCTTCCGCGATAACGTGTAAGGCTAGAGTAGTTTTGCCGCTTCCCTCGGGACCAAATATTTCAACGACCCGGCCGCGCGGCACTCCCCCGATTCCCAGGGCCAGGTCCAATGCGAGGGCCCCGGTGGAAATGACGGGTATGTCAAAGCGGGCCGCATGCTCTCCCAGCCTCATAATGGAACCTTTGCCGTATTTTTTCTCTATCTGCTCCCGCGCCAATCCTAGAACCTTTTCTTTTTCCATTATTGCCTCCTTGGTATTCCTGGATGAATGTTTTCCGTTTCCTTAATAAGCAATTTTGCGACCATCGGTATTGAAAAAGTGACTGTATCTTAAGTTTACCCATAAAGTAGAATTTGACAATTACCCAAAGGTAGTATTTTGCTCCTCCTTTTGGATACTTTTTTAGATACTTCTTTGGATAACGGATTGAACACTCGCGCTTTAGCTGGCCTGATAAGTGCCGGTAATCCGCTTTCAGTCACCTTTCAGCGGGAATTGAGCTAAAGTGGTATATATTGGACCCTTCGGGGTGAGAGTGCTTTGAAAGAGAAATACTCTGTCAACGCTTACCTCTTGCGATATTTTTTCAGCTTCGAGTTCACTGATAACACTTTGAAGATTTTGGGGCATCCTAAGCCGTGCCAGGGTGAGGTGGGCGTGAAATTTCCGGTTTTCCTTTTCAAATCCTAAAGGCACTAGAGCTTTCTCCACTTTTTTTTGAAGGATGCTTACTTCATCTGCTCCCTTTTCTACTCCAAGCCAGAAAACTCGAGCTCTTTTTGATGTCGGAAAGGCCCCGAGGGTGCCGAATCCTAGAGTGAATGGTTCCACCTCCTTTACCTTTTTAGAGAGCTTTTCTTTTATTTTGGGAACTGACTCTTCAGGGGAGCTGCCTAGAAATTTTAAGGTTAAATGGACATTTTCCGGGGAGACCCATTTTACATTCTTAATAAGTTTTGCCACCTTGTCCGGGATTAAGTAGAGCTCTTTTTTTAGGTCTTGAGGTAGATCAATAGCCACAAATAGTCTAACCACTTAAGCTGCTGTTCCTCCTTCCTCGTTTTCTAAAATATACAGACGGAGGAGATTTAGGGCGGCCTGCGAGGTCTCGAGCTTTATTTCTTCTCTCGAGCCCCAAAACTTGAAGCGTTCGCTCGCGCTTTGTTCCTTGGTCGCGAGTGCGATAAAGACAAGACCGACTGGTTTTTCGGGTGTTCCCCCGGTCGGCCCGGCGATGCCAGTTGTGCCTATGGCAAGGTCGGCTCCGGTCAATTCTCTTATTCCTTGGGCCAAAGCTATAGCGACTGCGGAGCTAACAGCCCCTTCTTTTAGGAGTATTTCTTTGGGGACATTCAACTGTTCCTTTTTCATTTCGTTACTGTAAGCGGTTATTCCTCCCCAAAGATAGTCAGAACTTCCCGGAACGTTGGTTAAGCGGTGAGCAATCAGGCCGCCGGTACAAGACTCAGCGACCGCTAATTTTAGGCCGTACTTGCGCAAGAGATCGCCCACGGTTTTTTCCAAGGTGTCTTCATCAAATCCGAAAATATAGTCTCCCAAAAGCTCTTTTAGTCTTTGTTCAGCCTGAGACAGGCGGGTCTTAGCTGAATTAGGGGAGGAGCCTTTCACCATGAGTCTTAAGTGAACTTCACCCGGGTGGGGGAGGAAAGCCAAAGAAACGTTTTTAAACTCATTCGGAAAATGACCAATTTTTACGGCCAGGAAAGCCTCCCTCAAGCAACAAGTTTTGATGGTCTTGGTTAAGATTGGCGGGGCGGGCGCTATTTCCTTAATTTCTGGGATAACGTGACCCTCGAACATTTTTTTCATCTCGCCAGGCACTCCTGGTAGAACATAAATTATTTTTCGATCAGTTTTTAAAGAGATACCTGGAGCCGTTCCTTTATCTGATAAAATAGGAAAACTGCCCTCAGGAATATAGGCTTGTTTAAGAACAAATTCCGGTAGCTCCTCTTGATACCGCTTAAATCTTTCCTGAACCAACTGCGCTAATTTGGGGTCAAAAAGCAGTTTTTTTCCGGTAGCTTGGGAGAGTGCCTCGCGGGTTAGGTCATCGGCGGTTGATCCTAGCCCTCCGGTTGTTACTATGATGTCGACTCGATTGAGTGCCTCTTTAATCGCCCTAGCAATCTCTTCAACGTCGTCGGGGACGCTTGAATGGCGGGTGCACTCAACACCTATTTCAAGGAGTTTTTGGGCGATATAGGGCGAGTTAGTATCGACTACATACCCTGAGGTCAGTTCGGTACCTATTGTGACAATTTCACAACTCATATTTGCGGCCATTTAATTAAGAATTTCAACCTTTAATCTTTTAGAAGTGTATTGGAGTGTACTCCCCTCGAGGACCTAAGTGAGGGAAAGTACCAGATCAGAAACTCTCCGCCTGAGAATATAGTTAAACAGAGGGCCAAGACCATCAACATCCAACCAATGGGTTTACCAAGGACAAAGAAGGAAGGATTAATAATCAAGACGATGATAGCCAAAATTTGGGAAACAGTCTTAAGCTTACCCAAAAAGCTCGCCGGTATTGCTTTGCCCTTGGCGACAGCGTAAGTCCTTAGGGCGGATACCAGAAATTCCCGGAAGATGATGGTTAAAGCGACCCAGAGTGCCAAAAGGTTGATGTTTACCAGAGCCACTAAAGCAGCCGTGATTAGAAGCTTGTCAGCGAGGGGATCGAGAAATTGGCCGAAAGCGGTGATTTTTTTCTGTATCCTGGCCACAAACCCGTCCACCGTATCGGTTAAAGCCGCGGTCGCAAAGACCAAAGCGGCCAAATAAGGCCCAAAAGGCTCAAGGTTTTTTGCTAAAAGAAGCACTAAAAAAAGCGGAATAAGCAAAATCCTTAAGAAAGTAATTTTGTCCGCCAAAGTTAAGTGGGAAATTTTCATACCTCCCCCAAACTTATCTTGCACCTATGTTAACATATTAAAGAAAAACTTGGTATGTCCTTGGATCTATTTTAAAAAAATCTCGGATAAGGCCTGAAGCCGCAGGTAATGACGGCTAGGAACAGTTATTTTTTAGAAACGGGATGTTATGGAGAAAACTCAAGTAATTTTGGGACTATTTTTAATGTTCACGGCGGCTAAAATAGCTGGGGAGCTATTTATGCGCTTGAAGCAGCCTCCGGTGATTGGAGAACTCTTAGCCGGAGCACTGATAGGTGCACACGCCTTGGGACTCATCCAACCCTCGGAAGTTTATGAGGTGATCGCCGAATTAGGCGTGATTATCTTACTTTTTTCGGTTGGTTTAGAAACAAAAATGGATGAACTTGCGGAAGTGGGTCTACCCGCCGTTTTGGTTGGCCTATTTGGAGTGCTGGTTCCGCTAGGGCTGGGATTTTTAGGGGTCAAAGGGCTCGGTTTTTCTAATATCACCGCTTTATTTATCGGTACGGCAATGATTGCGACCAGTGTCGGTATTACCGCCCGGGTACTAGCGGATATGGGACTGATTCAACACCGCGTAAGCAGAATTATTTTAGGGGCGGCAATTTTGGATGACATCCTAGGTCTCATGGTTTTAGCGGTAGTTACTAGTTTGGCCAAGCAATCTTTTGACGTGGTGCAATTCAGTGTTCTCGCATTTGAAGCGGTATTTTTTGTGGCTTTTTTGACGTTTTTTGGCACTCGTCTCGCCGAACGACACGGTTCACTCCTTAAGGTTCTCCGTATCTCCGAGGCTCCTTATGCCTTTTCGATCGTTCTTTTTTTGGGGCTTTCCGTTTTGGCTGAGTATATTGGACTGGCGGCTATTATCGGAGCCTTCTTGGCCGGTCTGGTTTTGGCGGAGACCGAAGAGGAGTTTGCCCTGCATCAAAAAGTGCGGCCCCTTTACAGTTTTATGGTGCCCTTCTTTTTTGTGATGATGGGGACCCAAGTAGACTTTGGCGTTTTTCTTAATCTTGAGATTCTAAAGTTGATTTTGGTTGTGGTTGCTCTAGCGGTTATTGGAAAAATTGTTGGTGCCGCTATGGGCACTTTTTTCCTAGGACTCCGGTCGATGCTTCAGGCCGGAGTTGGAATGGTTCCCCGGGGAGAGGTCGGGATGGTAGTTGCTCTCATCGGTCTAAATTTAGGGGTTATTACCTCAGATATTTATACGGCGGTAGTTGCCATGTCTTTACTCACCACGATTATCGCTCCCCCGTTAATCAAAATCGCTTTTAAGGGAGAAAAGACCGAGGAAAAACCCCCGCCATCAAAAGTTTACCCCCAACTTTGGGGCGAAAAGTCTTGAACCCGCGAGTCAAATTTCAGGGTCAGGCCTAGATATGCCGCTTTAACTGGCATGATAAATTCTTATTTTAGTTATTCAAGGGATTTCCTTAAATTGACACCTTTTTACCTCAAATCTATAATCAAATTTGC
This sequence comes from Candidatus Subteraquimicrobiales bacterium, assembly GCA_036514555.1. Lineage (GTDB taxonomy): Bacteria > Actinomycetota > Aquicultoria > Subteraquimicrobiales > DATBWY01 > DATBWY01. The sequence goes on along the minus strand of DATBWY010000064.1, from coordinate 199 downwards.
GAAGGACGAGGAGGGAGGACGAAAAACGAAGACCAAGATGAGCCGAGGTGCTGGAAGGGGTAGACAGGCAAGCTTGAGGAGCTTGTGTCCGGTAGGGCGTACGGGTTCGAGTCCCGTCCTCGGCACCAGTAAGGAAAAGTCAAATTTCGTTGGAGGAACCGCATTTGGTAAATGAAAAATTTTTATACTCTAAACTTTT
>DATBWY010000063.1:0-11888 GCA_036514555.1 Candidatus Subteraquimicrobiales bacterium | reverse complement strand
AAGTATTTGACTATCAAACTCTTTTTCGATGATTTTTAAAAGCTCATCGCGCTGTCCCAAAAGATCAACCATTAACTGTTCACCCGGGACAACCAGTTTAACTTCGGTAGATTTACTCAAACTAAATTTGCTCTCCTCTTTACGGATAATCTCAAGATAATTGAGCCTGAGCACAATTAAAAATTTTGTTTGTCTATCTAGGTCGTCTAAGAAACGACTCTGAGCACGGCGTTAAGCGAGTGAGTGTAGCCGCGCACAAACGGAGCCTACAGACTGACCTAAGAATAAAATACTTATGACTCACGATGATAATTATATCATAACTCGGACTGGTGCATGGGTAAAAGCTACTTCCCGGTTAGGACCTCACGGACTAAGGCGTTAACTTTGGCGCCATCCGCTCGTCCTTTAACCTTAGGCATTATTTCCCTCATCACCTTGCCTAAATCACTTGGTCCCACGGCTCCAGTTTCGCTAACCACTTTCTCGATCAATTCTAACAATTCTTCATCCGGAAGAGGTTGAGGCAAGTATTTTTTTATGACGGCGGCATCTCTTCGCTCTTTATCCGCCCGTTCAGTCATTCCGGCTTTCTCGTACTCTTGAGCCGCTTCTTCCCACTTTTTCATCTCCTTGGCGGCAATTTCAAGGGTCTCCCCGGACGTCAGTTCTTCTCGCTTGGAAATCTCCGCATTCTTTAGGGCCGAAAGAAGCAGTCTAAGCACGGAAACAGTCTCTTTGTTCCCACTCTTTAAGGCTTCTTTCATCTCGTTTTGAATTTCTTGTTTAAGGCTCATATAATATCCCTCCAATTCCCCCCCCTTGTTAAACCTATGTGAAAATATTTTAGCGTGAAATCATTGGGCCGAGAGGTTTTCCCCCTAGCACGTGGACGTGCAAATGATCTACCTCTTGACCCGCGTTTTTACCTTGATTAAGGATCAAGCGGAATCCGCTTGGGGCAATTCCTTCTTTTTGAGCGACGGTTTCCGCCACCGAAAAGATTTCCCCGGCGGTCTCACAGTTGGGCGGAGAAAAATCCTTAAGCGACGTGTGGTGTTCTTTGGGAATCACCAGCACGTGAACGGGAGCTTTAGGGTAGACATCCCGAAAGGCGATTACCCTTTGGTCCTCATAAATAATGTCGGAAGCGATCTCTTTTCTAGCGATCTTACAAAAAATACAATCCTCCATCTTCTCTCCGATCTTATAATTATTTTTGCCAAGAAACTCGAGCCCAAAACTTTTAAATATTAACAACGGCGTGTGCGACTTTTATAAGACGCACTTTGTATTCGTTTTTATTGTGACCCTGAACTTGTTTTAGGGTCTCACTGGATGCTGAATCGATCCTGAAATAAATTCAGGACAGGGTTTAGCATGACTGATTAGGAGCGAAAGTCGCACATAAAGTTATATATTACTCAAAAGCCGTGACCGATCCCGGCCAGCTCGCCACGGAAAAAATTTTCCTCTATACCGTTAGTCCGGACGTTAACAATCTTCCCGACAAGGGTATCAGGTCCTTCAAAATAAATTTTCAGATAATTGGGGCTAACACCGACCAATTTTCCGTTCTTTTTCCGCTCGACGATCACTTCTAGTTTTCGATCCAAAAATTTTTTTAGAAACTTGTTTTCGAGTTCCTCGCCTATTCGAATCAGACGCTTAGCCCGGCTTTCTTTTATATGGGGAGGCAGTTGCCCTGAATATGAGCTTGCTTTGGCGCCCGGACGAGCCGAAAACTTAAACACATGGATTTTTCGGAAGCCAACTTCTCTTACGACCTTCACGGTTGCTTCAAACTGTTTTTCGCTCTCGCCCGGAAAACCCACCAAGACATCGGTGGTCAAAGCGGTATCAGGGTTTGCCTTAATAATTTCTTGGGCGGTTGCCAAAAATTGTTCCGGGGTGTAGTTCCTCCTCATTGCTCTCAAAATCTCGTCGCTCCCGCTTTGAAGGGGAATATGAAAATGAGCACACAATTTTCCAGAAACGCTAAAAAGCTTGATGAGTCCCGGGGATATATTCTCCACATTTATAGAGCTTAAACGAATTCTTTTAAGGTGAGATATCTTAACAATTTTTCGGATAAGAGTGGTTAAGTTGTGCCGCGGTTCGAGATCGAGGCCGTATTTTCCAAGATTAACGCCGGTTAATACAACTTCTCTAACCCCTCCCTTCACCAAAAGGGAAATTTCTTTAAGAACATCTTCGGGGTCCCTGCTCTTGGGCCGGCCCCGAAGGAAAGGAACGATGCAGTAAGAGCAGAACTCGCCGCAACCATCTTGGATTTTTACCAGGGCTCTGGTATGAAACTTCTGGGCCGGAATAAAATCGGCTGGCTGTCTTAATTTTAGTTTTAACCTTTCGGCGACGATTTCCGCCAAACGTGCTTTTTCCGGATTGGATATCCCTACTTGAACCTGGGGCATCTCGGAGATCTCTTTTAGGCTTCCTTCAACATAGCATCCGGTCGCCACTACCAGAGTTTTGGAGTTTAGACCAGAAACTTTTCTTAAGATTTTTCGAGACTTGGCGCCCGCTTCTTTGGTTACAGCACAGGTATTTACCACACAGACATCGGCATCTGGAGTTTTTGAGAAGACAAATCCCCGCTTCAAAAAATCCTCAGCTATCTTTTCACTTTCGTACTGATTTACTTTGCACCCCAAGGTGCGTACGGAAAAAGTAGGTTTCATACCCCTTTCCTTACCTGAACCCGCCTTTTCAAGTCTAACATCTCTATCCTTTGCTTTACAAGAAACGTAGCAGTCTCTCTCTTATATCACGAGCCTTTGTTCGATAGGATTTTACACTCTGACCAAGCCCTTAGAAGGAGAGCAAATCTCCAGAGGGTTTTAAGTAAGGCCAAAGTTGTCAAAAAACCGAGGGGCAGACCGAAAAGGGGTTAAAGGAAGTATTTCTCAAAATTAAACTCTAAAACAAAACATTTTGTTTTCTAAGCGCTTTCTCGAAAGCCCTGACAACTTTGGGGTCGTAGGTTTGACCTTGATTTTCTTTGATTGTTGTAATGGCTTTTTTTGGTTTTTGGCGCTCCTCAAAAGGCAAAACTTGGGTAATTTCATCGAAATCCGCCACGACGTTAATAATTCTAGCTCCTAAGGGTATGTGGTCTTTGGTTCTTTTTATACCGCTATAGGGTTCATGATGCTGCCTTACGACATTAGCAACTTGTTTGAGATATGGATCCATTCCCAGAATTTGAGCGCCGTGCACCGGATGTAGGCTCGTTTCGCCGGTCCCGCCGGCAATGAGATATTCGGGAGAGTCCTCATCTAAATAAATTTTCCCAATGTCATGAAGTAGGGCCGCATAGGTCACAAGATTAAGTTTCTCCCCGTACAACCCCATCTCCCGAGCGGTAACCGCGGCAAGCTGGCTTACTCTTTCGGCGTGACCACGCAGGAGAGGATCTTGGGCTTCAATAGCGGTCATAACGGCTTGAAGCATTTTGGGATAGCTCTCTGAGGAGCGAAAGTTAAGAAAGGAAGCGTACTGAAGAAGACCCAAAAAAAGCAGAAAAAGCAGTCCGCTCCAGATCATATCAAAGGGAGGTTTTTCGGACTTGAAGATTATGGCCCCTAAAATTCCCGGGGGCAAAGAGCCAAAATAGACCCACCCTAAGCTCTGGAATCTTATGGCTCCAATCAGGGCTGGTTTAAACGGTGTCTTATACTTTAAGCTAACTAAGTATTGGTCAAGAGTATAGTCGATCAGGAAATAAACAACCAGAGTCATTAAGATTACCGGCCATCCCGAACTCAACCAGTGGTTAATTTCGCCTGAGTGCATTAAAAGAGGTTTTCCGCCCAGAGTGTAATACAGCCCGGCTGAGGCCGTGACGACGATAATTTTTTGAGCCAGGGAAAGAAAGACATCGGGCGTCTCTTCTTTTGCTTCTTTCACTAAGGTGGCCGTTAAAACGCCCAGGGAGGTAAGGATTAAAACGTGAGATAGAGGCAAAAGGAACAAAGCGGCAATTAAAATACCGCCACTCACTGAAACCGTCCCCCCCAAGAGAAGCGGGATTCTAAAATACTCGGTAAAAAATAGGGAAATGGAAAAAAAAGTTAACGGCGAGAAGAGTTCGGAAGTAAACTCCCCTAGGAAAACAGTAAAATAATAGACAAAAATTCCCACCCCTATTAGGATGAGGATTAGACGCGAGAAAGTGGTTTTAGCGGTCGTTTGCACCAATTTACCCCTTGCTGGTCTTTTTGTCTCCTAGCTTATTTGGTTGCGGCCTTCTTTTGCGCTTCTTCAGCACCTGAATGATTTATCTCAAGCACCCTCGCTAAAGTTTCAACCACTCTTTGGTCATAATCACTTCCGGCACCTTTAAACAGCTTATTGATTGCCTCTTGGCGGCTGAAAGAGGGCCGGTAAGGCCTTTTAGAGGTCATCGCGTCAAAGGAATCGGCCACAGCCAGTATACGAGCAATTAAAGGAATTGACGCTCCTAATAAGCCGCGCGTATACCCCTTTCCGTCGACTTTTTCGTGGTGATACAGAACACCCGGGACCACGTCTTTTAAGACAGCAATGTGCTTAAGGATCAGGGCCCCCACTTCCGGATGTTCTTTTATTTTTTCATATTCGTCGGCGTTGAGTCGGGTCGGCTTTGTTAAAATCCTTTTGGGAATGCCAATTTTTCCGATGTCATGTAAGTATCCGGCATAACGTAGTGCCTCTATTTGGTGCTCTCTCATCTTAAATTCCTTAGCAAAATCTTTGTCTCTGGCAATTTTTGCGGCATACTCAGCGACCCTTTCGGAATGACCGCCGGTGTATTCGTCTTTGACCTCAACCGCCTTCGCAAAAACTTTGACCGATGAGTCCTTGAATTCTCTGAGCTTCATGTGTCCCAAAAATACCGCCCGAGCGGCGAGAAGCATGGGCAAAAAGATCAAAATAACCAGAACCCCGGCCTGAGCGGAAAGATGATAAAACTGGGCCAACAGAACTCCGATAATTCCGAGAGCGAAATAGTTAGGGATGGTCCATTTAAAATTAAAAAGCCACACATTTAGGAATGGACGCTCTTCATCAAAGGCAATGGCCGAGGCGATAATTGAAGTGCTTATTAAAAAGTAGGTTACAATGGATAAGAAGATTGGAATAAATGTTTTAATATAGTTAGTGGCTATTAAGCTCTGCGCGGCTCCAGAACCAGATTCATAAAGAATGACCCCTCCGGTGTATTTGTAAATTAATCCCGTCACCCCGATGGAAAAGGCCAACTGGGCGGTGTTAAAAGTTACCACATACCAAGGGGTTTTCTCCTTAATGTCCCTCAAGGTGACGCTACCAAAAAGCTCCACGATCATAGCGGCTAAGGGACCGAAAATAATCAGCGTGGCGAAGCTAATCGAAAAGCCGACGGAGGTAAAACCACTCATAGGAAGACTCACAATAAAAAGCTCCGACACAAAAGAGAAAATCCCCAGGACCAGAATTATATGAAGAGCTTCGAGGGGAAGAGGTTTTATCAAAAATAGCATCGGAACAAGCAGAACTATAATCGCCGGATATAACAGAATGTTATAAATTTGGTATTTCTTGGCTTTGTACTTTGGCGACCACTTAGTCATTTTTGCCTCTCAAAAGTTGGATCAATGCCTCTTAACGGTTCTATTAAAGACTTAACCATGAAATCGCGAGCCGCCACTTAAGACACGGGCGCAAGAGTTGGGGGTTTTCTTCCGCCGCTAACCGCCAAGAAAGCGCTCATTTTCTCTGGCAGGAAACAATGAAGAAATTCTCGTAACTTCTTTAAAATTCCTTCTTTGTCTCCCATTTCCTGACACCAAATTCATTGATCCAACGTGAGAACGTATTAAGGTGTCAATTGGAAACCAGCGCGGTTTCACCCAAATTTTGCACTAGCAAAATTTGCCCAAAGGGCCGCTACGCCCCGTTAGGCGGGGCTAGCGGGGTTTAACCCCGCCAACGGCGGCCCCTCCGGGGCGAAAATTGCATCCCAAAAGATTACAGCAAAAGTTAGTCAATAACAGCAACTTAGCTTGATCTATGCTTTATATTTAAGTGTTTACTGCAATTTTCGGGTTAACTTAACTCTTTTTGCCAGCGAAGCTCCCCGGGATCACGCCCGTGCCATCTCCGGATACGGAGTTTCATCAAGCGAAAGGACTCGCAAATTCCTGAAATGGTTATTTGGCTCGCAGTCTAACGGGGTCCTGGTCGGGTGGACACACGGTCACATAGCAGGGGAATAGTTTGATCGAGGGTCCTCGGCAGCTTGAAATATTTACCAAGATCTGCCGGGAAAAAGAAGATGAACCAGAATTTCTTTGTACATTTTAAGACGCCGGATAAAGCCCTTTAAAAAACCTAGTTTCTCTTCCTTCATCACCTGCGAGGCGTCTCTCAAAATTACTTCTTTGACCGGAGCCTTAATTTTCTTGGCGTGTTTTGTAATGACAACCTCTACTCCGAAGCCGCTTCTCGAAAAATCCGGGATTCCCTGGAGAAAAGAGCGCCTGAAAACCCTTTGCCCCGAAATAAAGGGAACAATTTTCTGGGCTAAATCGGTTCGAAGCCGGCCCCCTTTAAATTTCCCGACGGTCATCAAAATATTGCCCTCACTAATCAGGGGGCTAATCATGTCCTCAAGGTGCTTCGGGGTAAGCTTAATTAAATCAGCGTCGATAAAGGCCAAAATTTGAGCCGTGGTTGCTTTAATCCCTGATTGCATGGCCGCTCCTTTACCCCCATTTTGGGCCCGATTAACCAGTTTAACCGGGTAACTAGAAGCAATCTGGGCTGTTTTGTCGGTGGAACCATCATTAACAACGATAATCTCGTCAACTAGGGAGCATTTCGCTACGGCCTCTAGAACTTGGCCGATGCGGTCTTCCTCGTTATAGGCCGGAATAATCACGGCCACCCTTTCTCGTTGATTGTCGCTCGTCGCTCGTCCTTCGTTCATTCAGTCTTTATCTCCTTGACCAAATTTCTTAACATTCTTGCGACATGATCAGTTGCCTCGCGAGATTCACTCAACTTTTCTTGAACAATAAATCCCAGTTCTCGAGAGATGATCAATTGAGTATCCAATTCTCCGCACGACCCCAAAGCAAGTCATTTTTCATTCCCGCAATTTTGCGAATGGCGAATAACGATCCACGAACGACGATGTTTAGTACGATTTAGCGAAGTACACTAATTTGCCAGCTTTTCCGCAGTGAACACAGTTATCTTTTTTAGAATCGAAAGGAATAGCCCGGATGGTGGCGGTGGTTTGATCTTTGACCGCCATTTCGCAGACCTCATCCCCACACCACCCGGCCTTTAAGAAGCCGCCCTTATCAATAAGTCTTTTAAAAGCCTGAAAGTCGCTAACTTCGCGAGTATTTTTTTCCCGAAATTTTTTGGCTTTTTCAAACAGATTCTCTTGAATATCAGTAAGGTTTTTTTCGATGGCGCGCTGGAGGTCTTCTTCGGCAACGGCTTTTTTCTCCCGGGTATCTCGGCGGACCATGACTACCTGGGCTTTCTCGATGTCTTTAGGCCCGATCTCGATTCGTATCGGAACGCCCCTCATTTCGTGCTCGTTAAATTTCCAGCCAGGGGTGTAGCCTTCCCGAACATCCGCTTCGACCCTAAACTTGCTCTTCAAAGAGTTGTAAATTTTATCTACCTTCTCCCGAACCTGCTTGTAGGTTTGACTTTGCCAAATCGGAACAATTACGACCTGAGTCGGGGCAATGTTCGGAGGAATAATCAGGCCGGCATCGTCCCCGTGGCTAAGTATCACTCCCCCAATCAACCGAGTTGAAACTCCCCAGGAAGTCTGCCATGGTAGGCGCCTTTTCCCCTCCTCGTCTAGGAAAGAAATCCCGAAAGCCTTGGCGAAACCCTGGCCCAAATTATGAGAAGTCCCGGCCTGAAGAGCTTTGCCATCGGGCATGAGCGCCTCTAAAGTGTAGGTTCTTAAGGCCCCCGCGAACCTTTCCTTTTCCGACTTGCGACCAATAATAACCGGCATGGCTAGATCATTTTGGATTAAATCCTGGTAAAGGCCTAAAATTTTTAAGGCCTCTTCTTCGGCTTCCGCTTCGGTGGCGTGAACAGTGTGACCCTCTTGCCACAGAAATTCGGTGGTTCTTAAGAATGGACGAGTCACCATTTCCCATCTCAAAACATTGGCCCACTGATTAATCAAAACAGGGAGATCGCGCCAGGAGCGAATCCACTTAGCGTACATATGGCAAATTATCGCCTCAGAGGTGGGACGGATGGCCAGTCTCTCTTCCAATTGATGATTGCCCCCCTGAGTAACCCAGGCCACCTCTGGAGCAAATCCCTTCACGTGCTCGGCCTCTTTGCTAAGAAAACTCTCGGGTATCAAAAGAGGAAAATAAGCATTTACATGTCCGGTTTCTTTTAAGCGCTTGTCTAGTCTTTCCTTTATACTTTCCCAAATGGCATACCCATAAGGCCGGATCACCATGCATCCTTTAACCGGTGCGTAATCAGCTAGTTGGGCCATTAAAATCACTTCAGTATACCACCTGGACAAGTCTTTGGATTTGTCCGTTAATTTTTCCACTATTTGCTTGGTATCTGGGTTGTCAGACATTCCCTCTCGCCCCTTAATCTCGTCCTTCCTTTTTTGAACCAGCGGCTAGTCGCTTTGCTTCTTCAACAAGCGATGGCACCATCTGTTTGGGGGACAACTTCTTGATAATTTTCCCCTTTTTAAAAAGCAAACCGCCATTCTTCCCCCCGGCCACACCGATGTCAGCTTCTCTGGCCTCACCGGGACCATTTACTTCACAGCCCATCACGGCGATTTTGAGCGGAGCAGTTAATCCGGACAATTTCTGTTCAACTTCTACGGCAACCGGAATGAGATTAATTTCCGAGCGACCGCACGTGGGACAGGCAATTATTTCCGGTCCTCGGTTCCGTAAGCCCAGAGCACTGAGAATCTTATGAGCAACCTCTACTTCCTCGACCGGGTCCGCGGCTAAAGAGACTCTTATAGTGTCGCCAATCCCCTGAAACAGCAAAACTCCCATTCCAACCGACGATTTAATCGAACCGCTTAAAAGAGTCCCGGCTTCCGTGATTCCTAAGTGAAGTGGGTATTTAGTTTTCTCAGCCAGAATCTGGTTAGCTTCAATCGTTTCCATAACAGACGAAGATTTCACCGAGATCACTATTTGGGTAAAGTCCAAAGCTTCGAAAAACTGAGCGTACTCAAGAACCGAACTTACCAGGGCCTGCGGTAAGCCGTTTTCTACCCCTTTATATTTGGGATGTAGCGAGCCCGAATTTACCCCGATGCGGATGGGAATATTCTTTTCTTTGGCTTTTAAAACTATCTCCTTAACCTTTTTTAAATCTCTAATGGTTCCCGGGTTAATGCGGATTTTATCGATGTCGTGATCCAGAGCCGCTAAAGCTAGACTAGGCCTAAAATGGACATCGGCCACTAAGGGAATTTTGATCTCCTCTTTGATATACTCAAGCGCCTTGGCGGATTCTAAGTCCGGAACCGCCACTCTTATGATTTCGCATCCCGCCTTTTCCAATCGATCAACCTGGTTGACAGTGGCTTCAACCTCGAACGTTTTAGTAGTGGTCATCGATTGAACCACAATTGGAGCTCCTCCCCCAATCACAATATCTCCGATTTTTACCGGTCGCGTGAAATACTTCATCTAAGCGCCCTCACGATTAATGGAGTCGTAGTATGGCAAGTTTTTTCAGGCTTTCGATTTAAGGAAGAAAATCGGCCCCGGTTAAAATCCGGGAAATATCGTTATAAGTTACGAAGACGAAAAGAGTCAGAAGAACAAAAACTCCCGCCACGATTATGGCTCCTTTGGTCTGATTCGATAAAGGTTTTCTTCGAGCCGCCTCAATTACGTACAAAAGAAGACGTCCCCCGTCAAGGGGCGGAAGGGGCAAAAGATTCAAAATAGCTAAATTTATGCTGATGAAAGCCTGCAGAAAAATGAAGTTAAACAGCCCAAACTTTGCTACCTCGCTACTTATTTTGACCATCCCGATGGGTCCGGCGAGCGTTTTTATGGAGGCTTTAGCCGTAAAAAGCTGACCAAGGAAGAAAAATATTAAACCAATTGCCCGAATGAATTGAGAAAATGCCCAGATTAAACTCTTAATAACCCCTTCTCGGACGAATTTAAGGGAAGTCTCAATTCTTACCCCGATAATTCCTCTTTTTAACTTAGGATCATATCTGGGAGTAACAGCAAGAACTTTTTTCTTGCCCCCTCTTTTAACTTCCACGAGAATTTTTTTGTTCGTGCTCTCCCCAATAGTCCGGGCTAATTCATCCCCTGTTTTAATAACCTTGTTGTTTACGGCGACAATCACATCTCCGGAGCGAAACCCAGCCTTGGCCGCGGGTTGGTTCGGAAAAATTTTTCCTAATTTGGCGAGCGCCTGCGGGGTGCCATAAGCCAGCGAAAGAACAGCCAGAATAAGAAGAGCCGCCACTAAATTTGCGACGACTCCGCTAACGACTACCAACAATTTCTGGCGGAAAGGCTTAATCTCCAGCTCATCTCCCTCAAATAGCTGGCTTTCCTCTGTCTTGCCTTCTTTCAAACTAAAAAATTTAACGTAACCGCCAAGCAAGATGACGTTAACTCGGTACCGAGTCTCTTTATGCTTAAATGAAATAATGGGAGGGCCAAATCCTAGGGCAAACTCCTTCACCCTTATGCCCGAAATTTTAGCCGCTAGAAAGTGGCCAAATTCATGGACAAGAATAAGAAAACTTATGCTTAATATAATCAAAAGCGCTAACATCTTTTCCCTCTATTTTTGATAAAACACACCAATCTATTTGATATTATATCAGTTTTTCGATGAGTTCCCCGGTTTTAAGGCGGGCCCACCTTTCAGCTTCCTTAACATTTTTCAGTTCCCTTACCCTTACCGGTGTATGATCGCTAAGAACTACCTCGATTAGCTTAGGGATACTTAGGAAAGAAATTTTTTGGTTCAAAAAAGCCTCGACCGCGAGTTCGTTTGCGGTATTCAAAACCGCTGGGTAAGTTTTACCTTCTTTAGCTGCTTCCAGCGCTAACCTAAGACAAGGAAATTTTTTTTGGTCGGGCTTCTCAAAGTTAAGTTCTCTCATTTCATAAAAATCAAGCCCCGAAAGAACCGGGCCAAGCCGCTCGGGATAAGCTAGGGCATACTGTATCGGGAGCCGCATATCGGTCGGGGCTAATTGAGCTTTAACTGAACCGTCTTTGAACTCGACCATCGAGTGTATGATACTCTGGGGATGAATTAGGACCTCAATCCGGTCATAACCAACTCCAAACAGAAAATGCGCCTCAATCACCTCCAACCCCTTATTCATTAAGGTAGCCGAGTCTATGCTAACTTTCTTTCCCATTTCCCAGCGGGGATGAGCTAAGGCCTGAGAAACCGTAATCTCTTCAAACTCATCAATTTTCTTCTTTCTAAAAGGTCCCCCGGAACCCGTAAGAAGAACGCGATTAATCTGCTCTGAGCTTTCACCAACAAGACACTGGAATATGGCGTTGTGCTCACTGTCCACCGGAATAATATTGCCCTTTTTTTTTGAGGCCTTCTCTTTCTCCCCCTGGTTTTTAAGAACCTCTTTAACTAGTTCCCCGCCAGCCACCAGCGATTCCTTATTGGCCAGTGCCACAGTCTTGCCGTTCTTAAGAGCAGCAAGAGTAGAGTCAAGACCAACCGAACCGACTAAAGCGTTAACCACAATATCCGCCTCGGGTAAAGCTGCTAACTGCTCTAAGTTTTTCACTCCCGCCATCACTGAAACGCTGCTCCTTAAATCTTGGGAAAGAATTTGAGCCGCTTCCAAATCCGTG
>DATBWY010000062.1:0-3485 GCA_036514555.1 Candidatus Subteraquimicrobiales bacterium | reverse complement strand
CTCATCGGCAGCCTTGGCGACCCTTTGCTTTTCTTGGTGGCGATGGGTTTTGGACTGGGGGCCTTTTTGGGAAAGATTGAAGGAGCGCCTTACATTCAGTTTATTGCCCCGGGACTGATTGTCTCTTCGGCTATGTTTTCAGCCACCTTTGAGTGCACCTACGGCTCATTCCTAAGAATGATGTACGAGAAAACCGACGACGCCATCATCGCCACACCCGTTGACATCGAAGATGTTATCAGCGGAGATATTATTTGGGGCGCTACTAAAGCCTTGATAAGCGGCGGCATTGTTTCTTTGGTGGTTTTATCCCTGGGCTTGGTAAAATCCTTGGGGTTTGTTCTTATTCCCTTATTGATTTTTGCGGTGGGTTTCCTTTTTGCCTCGTTAGCGATGCTCGTCACCTCTCTCACTCCAAACTTTGAGTCCTTTAACTATTTTTTTCAGCTGTTTATAACTCCGATGTTCTTTTTTTCGGGGATATTTTTCCCCCTTAAGAAGTTGCCGGTTTTGGTCCAAAAAATAGCCAATTTTTTGCCCCTGACTCACGCGGTCAAAATATCGAGAGCTCTGGTTGTTGGGGATCTCTCCTGGGCCCTTCTGGACAGCTTTGCTCTAATTATTGGCCCCGGTCTTGTTATCTTTTACGCCGCCATCATCCTGGTCAGAAAGAGAGTTATTAAATAGTTTGATCCATTTTAAAGATCAAAAATAATTTTTTGGCCAACTTTCAACTCGCTACAACTTGCGCGACTTTGGATTCAAGCTCACTTCAGAGGGCGAATCCGTAAGCCTTCGGCGGCGAATTGCCGCCTCTCTTCAGTTCACTTTCATCTCAAGTTGCTCAGATTACACTCGTTGAAAATGGCAGGCTTTTAAAACCTCTAATTTCTAAGATAGACAATGAAGCAAAGCTGTGGTGAGCGAAAGGGGCAAAAAAAATAAAATTTACATCTTCTCGGGGGCTGAAATTCCCATCAGCTCTAAGGCATTTTTAAGGATAATTTTTACGCAGTCTATAAGAAAAAGGCGGGCTAAGTCAAGGTTCTTGCCGGAACCTGTGGCGGAATCCTTGTTCCCGATTACCCGACAACGGTGGTAAAAAAAATGAAAAGCGGTGGCGACATCGCGAACGTACTGGGTTAAAATATAGGGCGTTCTTTTTAAAGCAGCCGTCTCGACGACCTCTTCAAATTGAGCGAGCTTCCGGATCAAATCCAGTTCCGGCTCCTCGTTTAGGAGTTCTAGATCAACCTCATCAAGGCCGGGGACTTTCAGTCCTTTTTCTTGGGCAAACCGGATTATGCTGCTTATCCGGGCGTGAGCGTACTGCACATAATAAACGGGATTTTCTTCCGAACGCTTTTTCGCTAAGTCGATATCGAAGTCTAAAGGGGTGTCGGTTGATCTCATCAAGAAGAAAAAACGAACCGGATCTTTGCCCACCTCATCAAGGAGTTCCTCGAGGGTTACCATTTCTCCGGTCCTTTTAGACATCCTCACTGGTTTCCGGTCACGAAACAGATTAACCAGCTGGCCTAGAATTACCTCCAGAGTATCCTTGGGGTATCCGAAAGCCTGGATCGCCGCTTGCATCCGCTTAACATAACCGTGGTGATCGGCACCCCAAATATTGATTAACCCTTTGAAACCTCGATTCAGCTTGTCACGGTGATAGGCGATATCAGCAGCAAAGTAAGTGGAAAGTCCCTCTGATGGTGTTTTCTTACCATCCCCACCTTGCCTAACTAGCACTCGATCCTTATCGTCACCAAAGGCTTTTGATTTAAACCAGACGGCTTTTTCCTTCTCATAGGTAAAATCAGCCGCTTTGAGAGCATCGATAGTTTGGCGAACAGCACCAGAGTCGTGAAGAGTTGTTTCGGAAAACCAGGAATCAAATTGAACCCCCAGTTTTGAAAGGACTTTTTTCATCTCCTCAAGAACCTGTTTAGCTCCGAGAGTACTTAGCCCCTTCTCTCTCTCTTCCAGAGAGAAGCTCAAGTATTTATCGCCGTGCTCATTAATTATGCTTTGGGCGATATCGGTTATGTATTGGCCGCGATATCCTGCCTCGGGATAGACAACACTTTGCCCTAATAGTTCGCAATATTTGGCACTAACGGACTGGCCAAAGAGATCCATCTGGCTGCCGTAGTCATTGACGTAGAACTCTTTTTCAACCTTGAATCCGGCGGCCATTAAAACCCGGGCCAGGGTGTCTCCGAGCACCGCCCATCGGCCGTGACCAAGATGAACGGGCCCAACCGGATTAGCACTTACGAATTCCAACTGGACCTTCAGGCCTTGTCCTAACTCAGAGCAACCAAATTTTGATTTTTTTTGCTCAATTTCTTTAAGAGTTTCGCGAAGCCAATTGGGAGTAAGGAAGAAATTTATAAAGCCCGGGGGGACAACCTCGACCCGGGCCACGAAGTTCTTTTCTTTAATAGTATCCAAATCATCCTTTATAATCTTGGCGATAGAAAGTGGGGATATTTTTAGTTGACTTCCCAATATTAAAGCACTAGCTGTGGAAAAATCCCCGTGGGTTTTGTCTTTGGGGCGCTCAAAAATTATCTGCTCCGGAAGACGTTGAATATTTAACTGTCCGTGCGACTGCGCCATTTGAAGAGCTTCTAAAACTAGTTTTTTTAATCTTTCTTTTACCATATTCCGCCCTTGGTAACAGCACCTAAACGAACCAGCAAGGAAAATTATAATCCAAATGACAGCGGGTGAGGAGTTTTTGTGAAGATGTTTATGGAGAAAGGACGCGCGGTTTTTCAGCTAAAGTAAGTTCTACTTCTTTTTTGTCTTTACCTCTAACAAAAGTTAGCTTGACCTTGTCGTCCACCTTTTTCGCTCTTATGGCGGCTATTAGATCATCCATCGTTTTGATTGGCTTGCCATCAAAAGTTGTGACCACGTCCCCGGCTTTCATCCCGGCCTTATCGGCCGGGGTGTTGGAAGCGATTCTATTTATCATCGCACCTTCTTCAACCGAAAGATTAAACTGTTTAGCAACATCTTTGTCGACCGTTGTTCCCACAATTCCAATGTAGGGATGAACGGCTTCACCGGTTTTAATGAGCTGTTCAGCCACGTCTTTGGCTAAATTAATAGGGATGGCAAATCCCACTCCCTGAGAACCGCCGCTCGCCGAAAAAATTAATGAAGGAACGCCGATTACCTGACCTGACGCGTTAGTCAACGCTCCGCCGCTGTTGCCCGGATTAATGGCCGCGTCTGTTTGGATTAGATCAGTGTAGGTCTGGACTTGATCCTCACCGGGTATGGTAACATTTCGATTGAGCGCGCTAACAACTCCTACGGTCACGGTATGCTCGAATCCAAAAGGGCTACCGATGGCCACAACCAGCTCACCGACTCTTAAATCGGATGAAGATCCCAGTTCGGCGGCGGGTAGATCTTTTTTATTGATTTTTACGACCGCTAGATCAGTTTCCGGATCTCGCCCCACT
>DATBWY010000061.1:0-6600 GCA_036514555.1 Candidatus Subteraquimicrobiales bacterium | reverse complement strand
GATTATGAGAAATACCGTTGCTCTTGGAGCATCGGTAGCTCTGACCGACTATGATTTTAATATTCTTTCGGATGTGCTGGCCGAGATATTTAAGAGAAAAGGCGACAAAGTAATAAACAATAATATTTCGGCCGCAAGAGTTGGCTACGACCATTGCAAAAGTAATTTCGAGGGGTTTGGGGTGAAACTTGAAAAAATCCAAGCGCCGGAGCGCATATTGCTGACCGGGAACGAAGCTATAGGAATTGGCGCGATAAAAGCAGGGTGCAAGTTTTATGCCGCTTACCCCATGACGCCCACCTCTCCCATTTTGCATTTTATGGCGGCCCAGGAACGAAAATTTAACCTCGTGGTGAAACACGCGGAGGATGAAATTGCCGTCATTAATATGGCTATTGGGGCGGGAGCAGTCGGAGTAAGGTCAATGCTTGCGACCTCAGGGGGCGGCTTCTCGCTTATGACCGAAGCCTTGGGCTTGGCCTCGATCTCAGAAACTCCAATTGTTGTTGTGGAAGGCCAAAGGCCTGGCCCAGCCACGGGAATGCCTACCTGGACGGAGCAGGGTGATCTTCAGTTCATTCTAAATGCCGCCCAGGGGGAGGGCCCCAGGATTGTAATGGCCCCGGGTGACGTCGAAGACTGTTTTTACCTTACCATCGACGCCTTTAACCTAGCTGAAAAGTATCAAATGCCGGTCATTATCATTTCGGATACACACGTAGCCGAAAGTCACGTCAACGTGGAAAGATTCAAGACAGACGGTGTCAAAATTGAACGAGGGAAATTTTTAAGCGACCAGGACTTAGACAAAATGGGCACCTATAACCGCTATCAACTAACAGACGATGGTATTTCCCCTAGGACTCTTCCGCCTCAGAAGTTAGGGGTTCACCTTGCCAACAGTTACGAGCACGATGAGTACGGGTACGCTTCTGAAGATTCGGAGATGAGAACGAAGATGGTCGACAAGAGGGCCAAGAAATTGGAGTTAGCTCAAGATGAAATCCCCCCGCCTCCGCTTTACGGCCCATCCGATGCTGATATAACTCTGATAGGCTGGGGTTCCACCAAAGGAGCCATAAGGGAAGCCATGGAAATTCTTAAAAGAGACGGGCTAAGCGCTAATTACCTTCAAGTCGTATATCTTAATCCTTTTCCAAGCGAGAAAGTATCTGAGGTAATGAGCTCCGCCAAAAAGACAATGGTTGTCGAAAACAACAAAACTGGTCAGCTAAGCCGGCTTATTGCCGAAAAAACACTTTTAAAAGCAGATTACAAATTGTTAAAGTATGATGGGCGAGCTTTCTTTCCCGAAGAAATTATTCAAAAGGTAAGGGAAGCATTAAGAGTAAGGGAGGTGCTTTAAGATGGTGGAGCGCAAGGATTTTGCGACCCCAGTTTTTCCCACTTGGTGCCCGGGCTGCGGCAACTTCGGCATCTGGGGAGCCCTTAAAAATGCCCTGGTTGAACTCGATTGGAAACCCGAGGAAGTTTTGATTGTTTATGGGATTGGCTGTTCGGGGAATGGAGCTGATTTCTTGAAGACGTACGGTTTTCACGGGCTTCACGGCCGCACCTTGCCGGTGGCAACCGGAGCCAAACTTTCCAATCACGAATTAAAGGTTGTCGCGGTGGCCGGGGACGGCGACGGTTACGGGATTGGGGTTGGTCATTTTATCCACGCTATGAGACGAAACCTTGACATTACCCTGATTGCCCACAACAACCAAGTTTATGGCTTGACTACCGGTCAGACCTCACCCACCAGTGATAAGGGATTTGCCACTAAATCTACACCGGCCGGTGTAATTGAACTACCGGTTAATCCTATTGCCCTGGCTCTTTCGTCCGGCGCGACCTTCATTTCTCGGGGTTTTGCGGGTGATATTAAGTATCTCACCAACCTACTTGTAGACGCTCTTTCTCACAAAGGCTTTTCTTTGATCGACATTTTTCAGCCCTGCGTCACCTTTAACAATCTCAATACCTATGATTGGTTTAGGGACAGAGTGTACAAGCTGGAGGCGGAGAACCATAACCCTCAAGACAAACCCGAGGCTTTTAACAAATCTCAAGAATGGGGAGACAAAATTCCCATCGGTTTGTTTTATAAAGAGCGCCGAAGCACCTATGAAGACGAGCTTCCCCAGATTGCGGAAAAACCCCTTGTCCAGCACGACATTGAAAATATCGATATAAGCTCACTCTTAGACAACTTTATCTAATTTAGAGAACTACCTAAATTCATCTTGACTCCTGCACGACCAAAAGAGGGAAATTACCTGGGACTAATCTCCGGCCCAAAAGCAACCTCATAACCAAGCTCCCGAAACCATCGAAGTTGTATTCAGTCAACTGCATTTTGTTTCCCAAAGTTAGACTTTAATCTTCGCTCTTGTTTTATAAATCAAGATGGCTATTTTCTTAGCTGAAAGTAAACTTCCCTATATCGTTTAAGCCACGCTTCTTCGCCGGGATCCTCTAAAAACCGTCCGATGTCCTCCAGGATAAAGTCTGGCTTGAGCTTATCAACAATCTCATCGAGCTCCTTAAAAACCACTTCTTCGCCGGCAAACTCACTGTCATGTCCTGCCTCCTTCAGACCTTCATTTAAATAGGCCAAATTTATCCTCACCTTTCGGTTTAGGTACCAAATAAGGTCGTAAAAATCCCGTCCTCTCCTGTAAGGGCGACCTAAGATGGCTAAAATTTTTCCGGCAAAAAGCGTCTCCAAATCATGTTTTAAGATAGGGAAAATCTCGTTATACTTACTGACAAAAAAGGGCTCAATCCTCCCAAATTTGATACCCACCGGATTTGTATCAACTTCAAGCTTAATATGAATTTTTTGACCTTTTATCTTAGAAAGACCGAGAATCTCTAAAACTTCAACCACCTTAATAAAGGCTTTTTGGACTGTTTTTTCTTGACTCACATTTAGATCTGTTCCGATGTTCATTAACGATAAATCTTTTTGGACGAGTTGGGAGAGGCGTTTGAAATCATAATCGGCTGCTTTTTTGTCCAGGGAAAAATCGAGATCCTCGGAGTATCGCTTCAAGTCGTAACAGATACGCAAGCATGTTCCCCCGACAAAAGAAAGACTCTGGTTAAACTTGGATTGATAAATTGACTTCAAGATGAGTATCTGCAGATACTCCCGAACAAGGTTTGTGAGTACTTCAGAAGTGATTTTCGGACTTTCTTTTCTTGCCTTCTCAACCAGGTTGGTTAAGACTTGCATACTCTTTAACGCTCCTCAATAAGGTAATTAATTTACGTGAGCCAAATTTTTCAGCATATTCAAATGCTTTATTAAAGTCGATATCAGTCAAATTTTGCAGTCTTAACTCGCGCCAGAAATCAGTTTGGGGCACAAAGTATCGTCCATTCAAATATAAATAGTCGAGCAATGCTTTTTCCTTTTCAGCAATGAATGTTTCAGGAATATATCCGAAAAATGCCTCCTTTTTTATTTTACGGTAAACAAACTGTCCATATGGCGTATTAAATTTTCTTGTAACTTTTGGCGTTACTAAAGTAATGGAAAAAGGAACATCAGGAATGAGTCCATATAAGTTCAAAGCATATTCAAGGCTAATATAGCTTGGCGGATACAACCTTCGCGCCACTTCTACCTTGTCAACGCGAGTATTAGAAAAAGCATATAAGCCCCGTTTTAGAGTGATGAGATCTCCCGCTTTCACCCACTGATGAAGCTGCAATTTTAGAGTGCTCGGTGGTGTATCGAAAGCAACTATCTGGGCTTCTTCTTTGGAAAAGATATTTTTCTTCATCTTGATTCGAAACTGCTTAAGGCGCATAACGTTTCACTTAGTTATATATATTTATAACTTACTGAAATAAAAGTATCAAACTTTGTCGTAATTCGCAACGTATGGCTTAAAGATGATCTTGGTATGGAGCATAACTATGCATAGCAATTGTTCAAAAGTGCTATTATAAGCACTAATACGAAATCAAACTAATCGTGGCAGAAAAGAAAAAGGCTTCGAAGAGGTGGCCAAAGTCGATTTTGGGTTAATCTAGGAAAGCGTCACGCAGAAGTTTGCTTTGGCGAGCATAGGCCTGACGAGGATCAAGGGGGTCCTTCATTAAAGAAATTTCTTGGGTAAGAAGACGAGCAAGATGCATAGTGTAAGCATCTCGCTTTTTAACTTGCCGTTGGTATAAGGGATGATCCCTGTTGACGTAGATAACTGTTCCTTCAGTGAAAGATTCGGGTCCATCTAAACCAAAATAATCCAGACAACACGTTACACCAAGATTCCCCATCTTTATCTTTCTGATGACCGCGTTGGGAGTAAGCCTTTTTACCATTGGCTTTTTCTTTTTGGTTTCTTCTCGATGTTGAACCTCTTTTTTAGGTTTGCCTACCTCCCTGGTATCTTCTTTTTCTTGAGGGGAACTAACAGCAGCGGCTCCTCCGATTCCCGAGGTTTCATCGGAAAGCGGCAAGGCTCCAAAAGGAGAGAAATCCGGATTTAAACTTAAAGCCCTTTGCACCTTTTCTAAGGCATCTTTGAGAGCGGCTCGAGCTTTTTTATTCTCTTTTTTACTGCTCATAATCTCAGCCGCTTTTCTGACCTCCTTCATTACTTCTCTCATTTTTTTATCAAAAACTTTGTATTCATCGGAGTCCGTTATAAAATTAGTTCGGTCACTGGTTATTGGAAGAAAATCGGCGTTTATCTCGCCTCTTATACGAGCTACTTCTTTTCCCCAGGCTTCCATCCCAAAAAATTCCCGTTTTACGGTGACCTGTTTTACTTTGCACTCGACTCCCAAGTCTTCGATGGAAGCCTGGGAAGCCGGAAGAATGGTAATTTCACCGTGGACTATTCCATACTTAGTGCCCTCTAAAATCGGAATTTTATGACCGGGCAGGATTTTTGGTCTCACTTTTTGTCCATTAAGATAAACAATAAAATTTTCTGCTTTCAAGGGAACCGATTCAACCAGTCTTCTTTCCACTTCTTGGGGATCGAAGCGTTTGGTAAGATTAGAGAGAACAACCGTGGTCCCATCACCTCTTTTGGGATCGGGTGGCAAAACCTCTAAGGGAAGATCCCACTTTTCACTGTTCTTTTCCCATTCTTTCTTGTCAAAGAGGACTCTAGCGGCAAAATCTTTTGTTTGGGTGTAAATTTCAAAACGGCTACACGCCGATAAGGTGGCAAACTTACCAATACCGAATTGACCAATCCGATGACGTTTAAACTTGGGTGAGACTGGATTTATTATTTTCTCCGGAGAACCAATTGCAAAATATTGTTTAAGGCCGTCTAAATTCATCCCGGTGCCATTATCTTCCACTCTGATCGCTTCATCGCTGATAAAAATCTTCACTTCCGTGGCATCTGCATCGTAGGCGTTGTTAACTAGCTCCCTGATGAGCTCGATACTTTGAGCGTAAAGCTTTTCGCCAATGGTGATGAGATGGCTTTTATCCACGGTGACTGGCAAAGATTTTTTTCTCGCAAGGGTCCTACTTTTGCCCAACTAAACCTACTTCCTTCCGAAATAGTTTTCTTCCAAAATTATAAATTATCAGAGTGCTTTAAGGAAAGCTTCTGTCAAAGATTAAGTTGAGGCGATTGTGGAGGAATCTGGCATCACCCGTGATGTACTTCTGGTAAAATTTTTGCCAAAGAACGGGGTAGCCACCAATTCCAACGTCCCAAAAGCTGCATTGTCGCGGGGACTAATACCACCCGAACTAAGGTAGCATCTAGAAAGATAGCGATTGCCATGCCGATGCCCACTTCTTTAATGGGAACTAGCTTTGTCAGACCAAAAGCGGCAAAAATGGTAATCATGATCAAAGCGGCGCTCGTTATGATTCTCCCGGTTCGCTCTAGTCCCAGAGCCACACTTTCCTTATTATCTTTGGTTTTGTCGTAATTTTCTTTGACTCGAGAAAGCAGGAAGACCTCGTAGTCCATGCTAAGGCCAAAGATAATCGAGAAAAGAAAAATCGGCGTAAAACTTCCCACAAACCCCGCGGCCTCAAAGCCCAGAATACTTTCACCCACACCGTACTGAAAGATGAGAACCAAAAGACCGTAGGCTCCGGCCACGGACAAAGCATCAGTTACGATTGCTTTTAAAGGTAAAATTAGGGAACGAAAAAGGATCAAAAGAATAACATAGGTAAGGAGAAAAACGAAGCCAAGGACCAAAGGAAAGCTCTTTGCGATTTCCGAGTTAAAATCGATATTTTCGGCGGTAGCGCCTCCCACAAACACATTCCTTGAGGAGAGGCCGTCTACGGAAGGAATAATTTTGTCTCTAATTTTTTTAACCAGCCTCTGTGTGTCTTGGTGTTGGGCCTGTTTTTTGGGGGTTACTCTGATAACACTGACATCACCGGAACGATCAACATTTACAAAGGACGCAATATTTGGCTGATAAAGAGGGTCTTTGGCCAGCGAAGAGTAAAGCTGGAACGGATCCATTCCCTCCGGCACCGACATAAATTTTACTCCCGTTTTAAGCACCGTAAAGAGACTGTCGACGCCACCTGCCTTAACCTCCTCCTCTTTTCCTAATTTTTCCGAGAGAGCGGCCAAATTCTTA
>DATBWY010000060.1:0-2470 GCA_036514555.1 Candidatus Subteraquimicrobiales bacterium | reverse complement strand
GCTTTGGGTATCGCCTCGGTTCTGTTGGCCATGGTTGCCAATGAGTTAGGCGATCGTGCCGGCGCCAGTAATGTTTTTATAGGCATTCTTATCGCCGGGCTCCTTCATCTCTTGAATTTAGCCCTGGGAATATTTAGTCCTTCAATTCAGTCTCTCCGTCTCCATTTCGTGGAGTTTTTTAGCAAGTTCTACGAAGGCGGAGGAAAAGTGTATAACCCATTTAAACGAACGGGAGGTGCGTAAATGGAAGTACTTGGAATCGGACTCGGAGCGGGTTTAGCGATTGGCTTAGCAGCCCTCGGAACTGGTCTTGCTCAATCCCGGATCGGATCGGCTGGAGCTGGAGCCATCGTTGAAAAACCAGAACTCGCTGGATTAATGATCGTTCTTCTAGCTATTCCGGAGACGGTCGTAATCTTGGGCTTCGTTATCGCCGCGATGATTATTTTAATGGCCCGTGGTGGCGGATAAGATGTGGTACTTGAAATCCAGTAAAGAGGTGCATTATAAATGCCTTTAGACGATATGCTTAAAGTGCTCGAGGAAGACGGAGAGAAACAGCGGGCAGCCGTAAGGGAAAAGACAAAAAAAGAAGTGGAGGATATTCTCGAAGCCGCCCGGCAGGAGGGAGAAAAAATCAAAAAAGAGCAAACGGAATTGGTTTTTTCCCCTTTGGGAAAGGAAACGGCGAGGATTCTTAATGAGGCAAAACTTGAGGTCAAAAAGAAGCAGGCCGTAACCAAAGAGGACCTTCTAAAACAGGTAGATTCGCAGGTTCGCGAGAAGATTGAAAAAATTAGGAACTCTCAGGAATGGGCGGGGATTTTTAGGCGCCTGCTCAATGAGGTTTCTAAAGGGGTTAGCGGTAATATGATCGTGCGGGTGGATCAACGGGATGAGGCGCTGGCCCGCAACATTTTGAGGGAGCTCAATGTGACCTATCAGCTCGAAGTTAACTCCAGTTCTTTAGGAGGGGCCACCGTTGCTACGGAAGATAGGCGCGTTACTTTAATTAACACCTTTGAGGCCCGTTTGGAAAGGGCCAATCGGCTATTGAGACCGGTTATAACCTCGACTCTTTTTGGTGGCGGAGATGGCAGTAGACTTTAGCTACCCTAACGCGCGCATCAGGGCCATGCGCAGTCATCTATTTGATCATGATTTTTACCACAAGCTCTTAGAGATTGAGGAGACACCCGGCCTTATTTCCGCTTTCCAGCAGACTATCTACCAGAGCCATATTGAAGAGGGAACTTTAAAATATCCCGGAACCTTGGGAGTGGAAGAGGCCTTCAGGAAAAACATCACCGAGACTTTTACAAAGATTCTAAACATGGTCGATGGCCAGGTTAAAGAGCTGGTAGAGGTTCTTTTGGGAAGGTGGGACGTTCACAGCCTAAAGACAATTCTTAGAGGCAAGAACGTGGGCGCATCCACTGAAGAGATTATTGATAGCCTCATTCCCGCCGGTCAATTAAGCGAGATTTTCCTAACAGAACTCGCCAAGCAGCCTGACATCAAGGCGGTTATTGATCTTCTGGTGATGGCCAGAACTCCTTATGCCAAACCTCTCAGTAACGCCTTTCCTCATTATGCGCAGAATAAAAACTTGGTTCGACTGGAGCTAGCTCTTGACGAGTTTTTCTATAGTTATGCTTTGGAAAGGACCTCGGTTCGCTTATTCGATGCTCAACTCGTCCATCAGGTTTTAAAACGCGAGATAGATGTGATAAACGTTATGACTATTCTAAGAATGGTTCAACAAAAGGTGAAGGAACAAGATAAGGTTCTGTTTTTTATAGAGGGGGGCAAGTATATAGACCGAGAACTATTCGTAGATTTAGTAGAGAACCAGGACGTCGAGGGCGTGATTCATAAACTTGAAAAAACTCCCTATGGCGCGGTCCTAAAAGAAGCCCAAGGAAAATTTATGGAAACCGGCGCTTTGTCGGTCATAGAGAGAAGTCTGGAGAAACTTCAGGTTAGGCAGAATACCAAACTTTTTCGGGCTGATCCTCTAAGCATTGCCCTTATAATCGCCTACATTTGGGCTAAGTATAACGAGATCATAAACTTAAGAATAATTGTGAGAGGCAAGGCCTTGGGGATGCCTTCCCAAAAGATCAAAGAAGATCTAGTCCTAGTCTAACAAAAATTCGTTAAATAGTTAAAAGGCTAAACGATTTTCAGTTCAGGGCGACTGATTAATGACCAATGACCAAGCTCTAATGACCAATCAATTATTCAATGACCAACTTCAAAGAACTTAAGAAGGAAATGATTTTGTTTGGAATTTTGGAATTGGGATTTCATTGGTCATTGGGATTTGGTAATTAGGGATTAAGAACTGAAGGTTTTATTAACAATTTAACTAGTTACTATTTAACAGCAGTTGGTATTTGAGGGTGATATAAGTGTATAAACTTATTGTCTTGACCGACACCGAAACCGCCTTTGGGTTCAGATTGGG
>DATBWY010000059.1:0-2464 GCA_036514555.1 Candidatus Subteraquimicrobiales bacterium | reverse complement strand
CTTTTATCTAGGAGGAACAGTGTCAATTAGGCTCCTTATCGCCGATAATGACGCTATATTTCGGAAAACGGTTAGAGAAGTTCTCGGGTTTCACCCGGAAATAATGGTAGTTGGCGAAGCGACCGACGGTGAACAAGTAATTAGTAAAGCAGCGGGTCTCCATCCCGATGTTGTTTTAATGGATATTAGCATGCCTAAGATGGACGGTTTAGAGGCAACAAGCTACATTAAAAAATATTACCCCTCAATTGGTGTGTTGGTAGTGACCGTCCATGAAAGCGAAGAATATCAAAAAATGGCTAAAAAAGCGGGGGCCGACGATTTTTTGATAAAGAAGGACCTATCCCCTAAACCCCTTTTAGAAATGATCGAAAGTGTTTTTCAAAGTGGCCCCTCAAATGCTTGAAAAAGACTTAAACTAAGCCAATTTTTGGACCATCCCCTGATTCCTCATCAGGTCACCATAATCCGAAATGAAAAGAAACCATAAATTGATCTTGAATTAGTGTTAGGACAAATATACACTTTTTTTAGGTTTCTCCCTCTGACGGACTCGGTTAATCGAGGTTTCAACTTATGGAGTACGTTTATTTAAACAACGAATTTTTGAAGACGGAAGAGGCCAAGATTTCAGTCTTGGAACCAGGACTTCTCTTTGGCTTCGGACTTTTCGAAACTATCAGAGCTCATAAGAGTAAGCTTTTTCGGCCAGAGGCTCACTGGCGCCGTTTATATTCCGGAGCGGCAAAGTTAGGCTTAATTCCGGGGCTTTCCCCGTCTGATCTTACGGCGGTCTGTCACGAGTTGCTTCAACGCAATCAACAAAAGGAGGCGGCTGTAAGAGTTTCTTTGTACAAGGGAATTAAAGAAGATGTTCTAGTTGTCCATCTTCGAGACGACTGGTTTTATCCGCCTGAACTTTACCAAACGGGAGTCAAAATAATCGTGGGGGCTTATCCTCTCAACGAAAAGTCTCCCCTTTACCCCCTAAAAACTACCAGCCGTTTGACTAATGCGCTAACTCACAAAGAAGCCGAAACCAAGGGAGCGCTGGAAGGCCTAATCCTCAACACCGAGGGAAAAATCGCCGAAGGAAGCCGCTCTAACATTTTCTGGGTTAAAGACGGTGGTGTTTATACTCCTCCCCTATCCGACGGCGGCTTAGCGGGGGTGACAAGGAAAATAGTTTTTGAACTTGCCCGGGAAAATAGGATTAATGCAACAGAAAAAAGCGTGACCCCGGTCGAGTTAACACAAGCAGACGAAGTCTTTTTAACCAGCACTCTTCTTGAGATCATGCCAATAAATAGGGTTGACGAGAAAAAAATCGGGGAAGCCTGCCCCGGCCCCGCAACAACCTTACTTCATTCATCGTTCAGGAAACTTGTTTCTAAAGAGATGGGTTAAGATCGAATCGCCCTCGGGCACTCTAGTAGCCTAAAGATTGAAGTTCTAGAATTTTATTCTTGATTAGCACGGCCGCGTGATTAAGAGCGTTTTTTTCTTCCGAATCAAGGTCAAGCTCGATAATCTCTTCAACCCCATTTTTCCCTAGTTTGGCAGGAACCCCAATAAAGAGGTCCCTTAAACCATATTGCCCCTGAACATAGGCAGAGACCGGAACAATTTTTGATTCATTCGTTAAAATCGCTTCAAGCATTTCCACCGCTGCCGCCGATGGAGCGAAAAAAGCGCTTCCGGATTTTAAGTAAGAAACAATTTCCGTGCCAGCGTCTTTTGTCCTTTCAACGATTTGATCAATTACCTCTGGAGAAAGAACGTCGGAAAGATTTTTGCCGTTAGCAGTTGCAAAACGGGATAAAGGAACCATCGCGTCCCCATGACTTCCTAAAACAATCGCCGAAACGTGTTGAGGCACAATGTTAAGCTCTTCGGCAATAAAATAGCGGAAGCGGGCCGAGTCCAAGGTTCCCGCCATTCCCATAATCTTCTTGGTAGGAAAACCACTCACTTTTGCCGCAAGGTATGTCATCTCATCCAAGGGATTTGTTACCATCAAGACTATCGCCTGGGGGGCCCATTTTTTAACTTCCTCGACTACAGACGAAACGACGCGGGCGTTTTCCCTAAGAAGATCAAGCCTTGTCATACCGGGTTTTCTTGGAAAACCGGCCGTAACCACAACCACGTTGGAGCCTTCCAGCTCCCGGTAATCATTGGTGCCAATGATTTTTCTTCTGATTCCTTCAATCGGCGAAGACTGAAGAAGGTCAAGAGCGAGACCCTGTGGTAGCCCTTCGAGAACGTCTATCAGGGAAACATCCGCCAGGTTTTTAGCAACCGTTCTTAGAGCAATCATTGAGCCAACTTTACCCGCCCCGATTACGCTTACTTTCATTTTCACTCCAGTTTAAAGAAGTCAGAGGTCTGAAATCAGAGATGAGCGACGACAATACCTTTTGGCCCTGGGCCTTGTGCTCTTTATTCTAAACTTTATATCACC
>DATBWY010000058.1:0-2029 GCA_036514555.1 Candidatus Subteraquimicrobiales bacterium | reverse complement strand
TCCTTTGAAAGAACTTCTTAAGTCTTGGGGTAAAAGAATCTTTTTTCTCCTAAAAGAGCTGGAAGCAAAAAGTTTTATTGAAAAGAGGTATCGCTTAAGCCTTCCCCAGGTCAACGCGTTGGAGGAGAAGTACGCAAAGCTTAACCGATCACCCGAAGAAATATTAAAGACTGTTCCTTTCCTCACAATCAGAGCCCCCAAACAGGAAAAAATATTACAAATCCTTCTTGAGAATTCACCGATGCCCGTTTCTGAGCTTTTAGCCTCGAGCGGAGCCGCTTCTTCTTCATTGAATTCTCTGGCTAAAAAGGGCCTGGTAAGCATTTTTTTTAAATCGGCCTATAGAAAACCCGATTTTTTCTACCCGGAACCCCCCTCTGTTATCTCGTCTTTAACAACTGAGCAGAGTGATTCGGTTCAAGGCATCAGAGAGGCTCTTAAAAGGGAAGAATTCTCGTCTTTTCTGCTTCAAGGGGTGACCGGATCCGGTAAAACCGAGGTTTATCTCAGAGCCATTGATTACGTGCTTAAACTTAAGAAATCCGCAATTGTGCTGGTTCCGGAGATTGCTTTAACGCCTCAAACAGTTCATCGCTTTCAGGAACGGTTTGGCCAAATTTTTCCCGAGGAGGGCCAACCACCGGGCAAAATCGCGGTTCTCCACAGCGGCCTGAGTCTAGGGGAAAGGTATGACCAGTGGAGGGGTATTAAAGAGGGCAGATACAAGGTAGTTGTGGGCGCAAGATCAGCTCTTTTTGCGCCGGTCAAAAATTTAGGCTTGATAATCGTGGATGAAGAACACGAAGCTACCTACAAACAGGAGAGGAATCCGCGGTATCACGCTAGAGATGTCGCCCTTAAACGGGGAGCGATGAATCAGGCGGTAGTCATTCTCGGAAGCGCCACGCCTTCTTTAGAGAGTAAAAGTAAAGCCGAGCTTGGTGAGTTTCAGACTCTTCGGCTAACCAAAAGGATTGGGGGAAGAGAACTTCCCCGGGTGGAGCTGGTGGACATGCGAGAAGAAAACCGCCAAGGGAATCGGGCCATTTTTAGTTTAAAACTCCAACAGGCGATGAAAGAGGTCTTGGGGTCCCAAGAAAAAACAATTTTGTTTCTTAACCGAAGGGGGTTTTCGAGTTTTATTCTCTGCCGAAGCTGCGGCTTTGTCCCAAAATGCAAACGATGCGCCATTTCTCTCACCTATCACTACGACAAAATGATTCTCAGTTGCCACCACTGCGATTATGTAAGTCCTGTTCCTGAGGTTTGCCCGCGCTGCCAAAGTCACCAGATTGGTTATTACGGCGTGGGTACCCAAAGGGTCGAAAATGAGTTGAAGGCTCTTTTCCCCGAGACCTCTGTAATTAGGATGGACGCCGATACAACCACCCGGCGGGGGGCTCACCGGGAAAAATTACTGGAATTTCAGAGTAAGAAATCGGGAATTCTCTTAGGAACCCAAATGATCGCGAAGGGCCTTGATTTTCCCGAGGTTACTCTGGTTGGGGTGGTTAATGCCGATACCGCTTTGAATCTCCCTGATTTTCGGGCGGCGGAACGGACCTTTCAACTTTTGATGCAGGTAAGCGGTAGAGCCGGCCGGGGAACGCTTCCAGGCAGGGTTATTATCCAGACCTATCTTCCCGAGAGTTATGCGATAAAAGCGGTGCTCGAGGGTGATTATGACTCCTTTTATAACCAGGAAATTCGCTTTCGCCAGGAGCTTAATTACCCGCCCTTCTGCCGCTTGATTCATATTTTGGTCACCGGAAAGAACGAAGATGGGGTGGCAAAGTTTGCCGCCATTGTTAGTGAGGAGCTAACCAAACTTTTGCCGGAAGAGGTAAGTCTCTTAGGTCCGGCACCGGCCCCTTTAGCAAAAATCAGGTATCGCTACCGCTGGCATCTACTCTTAAAAGTTACCGATCCCGACGACGATTTTTTAAGAGAGTGTTTAAAAAAGATGATTGAAAAGAGGCCGAAGGGGATTAATTTGTCAGTTGACGTCGATCCCACCTCTCTTCTTTAA
>DATBWY010000057.1:0-2708 GCA_036514555.1 Candidatus Subteraquimicrobiales bacterium | reverse complement strand
CTTTTGAGATGGGTAAGTAGCGCGGTTTTTTTTGTAACTTTTGTTTTGGTGATTTTGTTAAGACGATCCGGGCATAAATGGAAAATGGCCCCAAGATATTCGGACTAAAGAGAGGGGTATTGCCAAGGAAGGCGCCCATGTACTTGCCTCAAACCGGACTGAGCATGACGCTACATTTAGTTGTTTCTGGCGTATCCTTTGTCCTAGCCGGCATGCTTAAGCTGGTACAAAAACTGGGTCTCATTGAAAAATAATTAGAGGAAATCTTTCCTTGCTCGTTTGCCATCGCCGGTTGTTGATCTAGCTTCGGAAGGGTCGACGATTGGTGCATGGCAATGATACACTTATTACTAGGCATTTTCTAACTCCCCGAGCCAACCGGTTCAATGCCTTCATGGTAGTGTTTGCTTGAGGGTGACTTAAGTGGCCAAAATAAATTTAAACCGAACCATTAATATACTAAGTTGGATTTTAGTTCTTTTCGCCATTGGTTTTTTGGTTTCTCCTCTTTTAACCAATGTAACCACCTATTTCAAGCAAAAAGAACTCCAAGAGGAGCTGGAAGAAGCAAAAGTTAGCAAAATCTCGGCTATTAAGAGCACAAAAGAGGAGAAAAAAGCCCCTACAGCCGCTGAGGTTAGAATACCAGAGTTAAAACTGGGGGATCCGATCGGCATAATTGTCATTCCCAAGATTGGACTGCGGACTATTTTCGTGGAAGGAACCACTAAGGAGCTGCTAAAAGGGGCACCTGGTCACATTCAAGGAACGGCCTTCCCGGGAACAAACGGAAACAGCGTGATTTCCGGCCACCGCACGACCTATGGGGCTTTCTTCTATCGCTTGGACGAATTGGCAGCCGGTGACATTGTAGAGATTATTTTGTCCGATCAAAAAATTACTTACAAAGTTGCGGCCCAAGAGATTGTCCTGCCCAACAATACCGAGGTTCTGAAAAATACCGACCAACCAATGCTTACCCTAACAACCTGCTACCCAAAGTACAGCGCTAAAAAAAGACTGATTGTAAAAGCCCTTTTGGCCCAGGAAAGCTAGTGGGAAAGAGCCTCTTTTAAGTCCGTCTTTTCCTCGACTAGGATCCGTTTAAGAAGGAAAGGGTTTTCCTCTTGGCGATTGACTCCCGCGCGTCCTGTGAAAGCGCCTCCAAAGCCTGTTTTCTTAAGGGAAGCGATGACGTCGTTATTCCATATCCCATAGGGATATGCGGCATACTCTGGCACGATCCCCACCTCATTTTTAAATACCTCTCTTGATTTTTTAAAGTCTTTGGCAAGGCGGAGGCGGTAAGCTTTTTTGCCCTCAAGAGAGCCATCCCGCGGCTGGGGGAGGATCAGAAATCGGCCCTCAACATCTTCTATGAGAGTAATGGGCAGCCCCGAGGAAGAAACGTAATCGACGATTCGGGAGAACAACTCCGGAGAGGTCGCGTACTCCCGTTGGGCAGTGTCAACTTGATGAAACTGGAGAATCAACCATTTTTTGTCTCTTTTGGCCTCATCCACCCACGAAGTCACTTCTTCGAAGGTGGTCGTGTTGGTAAGAAATTGAGATTTGAGCGGAAAAGTTAGGGGAAAAGAATTAAACCCTTTTTCACTGCCGCGGATATAAGTATAATATCGCTTTGCTTCGGCCAAAACCTGCTCGTTGTGGGCGCCTTCAGGAAGAGCCAAATTTTCTGCGGAAAATCCTTGGGCAACGAGATATTTTTGGGATTCGACAAGTTCTTCTTTCATCTCTTCGGGGCTCAGGGTGTTCAGGTCGCGATGAGTTATTCCGTGCGAGCCTATCTCCCAGCCGGCTTCGTTCAGCTCATTGACCTGAGCTAGAGTCATATAATTGTCCATCGATTCTTTCAGCACTTTGACGAGGGGAAACACCGTAGCCTTTAGGCCTTTTTTTTGAAGCACGGGAAAGGCTTCGGTATAGACCGAGGCCCAACCATCATCAAAAGCAAAACTAACACCGCCGGTGGCCCAAATACCGGGGCTCTTTTGACCAAGGGCGAAACTTTTAGAGCCCAATTCAAAATAATGAGAATCAAGCATTTCCCTTAATTGGGTCCAGGTGAGGTAGCCAGATTCTCCAATTTGACCGGCAAAGGGAAACAAGGCCGCTTGCATCTTGTACTTGCGCAAAATGGGCCTAGCGACAACGTATTGGCTTTCCCAGCCGTCATCAAAGGTGATCAAAATAGGCTTAGGGGGAAGCCTTTTTTTCTTGTTTAAAAAATCTTTAAGATCTTTTAAGGAGACGGCGGTGTATCCCCGGCTTTTTAAGAATTTCATGTCATGTTCAAACTTGGCCGGAGTTACTATCGTCTTGGCCAGGGCATTATTCGAAAACTGGTGATAAAGTAGGACCGGAATCTTGGTTTCCTTGGTTTCAGGTTTTTCGCAACCAATCAGGGTGGTTATCAGGATAGAAGTTAACAGAAGCAGAAAAAAAAGGGTGAAAAAATAGTTTCTTTTACGTTTCCGCATAGACAACTTCTTATTGGCCTTCATTATGATTCTTCCAATTTTAGCATAAAATCTTTAGCCTGAGAATCACGAGGAACAGGATAAGTGGAAGCAAAAAGTGTGTTTGGGGACCCGGCTCTTTACTTTCTTTGATTCCGCCAGCGAGGCCTGTTTTTGGGGGTGCGTTACGCTCCGGGGCCGAAGTTGGCTTCTGATAATCGCCTGCCG
>DATBWY010000056.1:0-3032 GCA_036514555.1 Candidatus Subteraquimicrobiales bacterium | reverse complement strand
AAAGATACCAAAAACAAAAGCAACGAAAACGGCGGCAATAAAAAGAAAGATAATCCAGCCTTTTTTCATCTGCTCTCCGTGAGGACACTTACAAAATCGTGTTTCGCCGAATTTTTCCGGCCGCTAAGAGTTGGGAAGCTAAAGAGCGATCCCCAACAGATTCCGGCTATTCTCAAATCAAGGCTACGAGAGCTCATAGCCGTCATACTGCTTCAGACGCTTAAGGCTGTCTTTGTCTCGGAAATCAGGACGTGACATTTAGATGGGTGACTTTCCCTCTTTTCAAAACCTCTCCGTACAGCGCCTCATAATCGTCGACCATTCTTTTGACACTAAATTTTTCCTCTACGTGCTGTCGACACTTATGAGGGTCGATCTCATCAACCCTTTTGACAAAATCTACCATTTCCTCAACGTTCTTGGCCAAAAATCCGGTTTCTTTGTGAACTACAACCTCGGGAACCGCGCCATACGGAAAGCCAATAACCGGTGTCCCGCAGACCATCGCTTCGATCATCACTAAGCCAAAGGGTTCGGCCCATTGCAAAGGAAAAAGGAAACCTCGAGCGTTCTTCAAAAGCTCCCTTTTCTTCTCCTCGGTAACCTCCTCTAAAAACATAATCTGTTTTCCATCAACATAGGGTTTTACTTCCTTTTCAAAATAGGCCATGTCGGCGCCGGGATCAATCTTGCCGGCTAGAATTA
Source organism: Candidatus Subteraquimicrobiales bacterium (assembly GCA_036514555.1). Lineage (GTDB taxonomy): Bacteria > Actinomycetota > Aquicultoria > Subteraquimicrobiales > DATBWY01 > DATBWY01. Next base: position 2,327 of record DATBWY010000056.1, on the reverse strand, counting down.
GTTTGACACCGGCCTTCCTCGCGATCTCCACCGCTAGATGCGTGCCTTTTAAAGGAGAAACGCGACTAATGAGAAAAAAATAGTCTTCTTTTGTCTCACTGAAGGGAAAGGTGGAGATATCAATCGCGTTATAGACCGTCCCAACATAACTTAGGTCTGGAAATCCTTTTCTTTGCTCGTCACTGATGGAATTGTAGTAACAAGAATTTTTAAACGCCTTAAACAAAGGCTTGTTTACTTCGGTGAAGATACCATGAAGCGTGGTAAGAACCGGGGTCGAAACAAGATTCGACATGCTTATCCCAGAATAACCAGCGTGGTTGTGGATAACGTCAAATTTGTCCGCGCCCATGAAAGCATTGGTCACGTGCAGAAGATCCGGGCACGGATTTCCAATGACAGCCCGTTGCTCTTCAGGGTACACTGATACCAAATGACCGCTGGTTAGTGAATTGCCACTAGCATACAGTGTAACTTCGTGCCCTCTTCTTACTAATTCCTCGGAGAGAAGATAAACAACCAGCTCAATTCCTCCGTATTTAACCGGAGGAACCCTTTCCCAAACGGGAGCGACTTGCGCAATCTTCATCCCAGCCACCTCCTAATAGCCCCACTTATTTATAGACAATCTTTTTGGGTTCTCTAGAAACGTTATTCTAGAACCGTTATTAATCAATTCGCTATTTGTGGCTAAACTCCTTCCGACCGCCACCAACAAAAAAAGTCATGAGTTCATAGCCCTCTTCAAAGTGGTGTGAGCCCTTAAGGGCCGAGAGCTCATTAAAACTCTCAGCGCCATCGCCGGAGTCATTGGAGGAATAAAGTGCAAAAGGAACCGGTTCATCCGTGTGAATCCTCAGTTCAAGGGGAGTCGCGTGATCGGGAACGAGTAGAACCCTGTAATTCGGGTATTTTTTTAGGCCCTCTAAGATTATTTTAACCAATCTATCAAAATTCTCCAGGGCTCGGATTTTGTCTTTAGTGCTACCCTGATGCCCAGCCTCATCCGATGCCTCGACATGGACAAAAACTAGGTCTTTTTTCTCCAGAGCCCTTAAGGCATACTCTGCCTTTTGCTCGTAGTTAGTATCGAAATAACCAGTTGCCCCGGGAACCTCAAGGGGCTCGAGACCCGCAAAGTAACCTATTCCTTTAATTAAATCAACGGCCGAAATAATGGCCCCGTCAAGACCGTATTTTTCCTTGACGGTGGGAAATGTCGGTGCTTTTCCCTGGCCCCAAAGCCAAATCATATTTGCCGGATTCTTGCCCCTTTCTTTCCTTCTCAAATTTACCGGGTGATTCTCCAGGAATTCTTGGGATGACACCACGAAGTCTCTAATAAGGCCGGCGTCTTCGCCTTGAGGCAAGTTATCCCTGATTGGCTGATTAACAACGTTATGGGGAGGCACACACAAAATCTTTGAGAAGTCACCCTTGATTATCATTAGATGGCGGTAACTCACCCCGGCCAGGAAGCGAACGTTGGAAGTACCGAATTTTTGGTTGAGGGCTTCGATGATAGACCGGCCTTCCTCCGAAGAAATGTGCCCAGCGCTATAGTCTTTTAAAATTCCCTGCTCCACGCTGATAAGATTGCATCTAAAAGCAAATTCGTCGGGGTTAAGGGATATGCCCCTGCTCGCGGCTTCCAAGGGGCCCCGGCCGGTAAAGTATTTTAAAGGATTGTAGCCGAGAATCGTTAAATTAGCGACGTCGCTACCGGGGATTGTGCCTCGAGGAACAGTCTTGACCGTCCCCACGATTCCTTCTCTCGCGATAAAGTTCATATTTGGAATCTTTGCCACCTGCAAGGGCGTTTTCCCGTTCAGTTCCTTGACCGGCCGATCGGCGGCTCCGTCAGGCACCAAAATTACGTATTTCAAACCAAACCTCCCAAAAAAGCCACGGACCCATTTAAACGATAGCATCCGTGAACGATAGCATCCATTGGGGCGAGCATCCCGCGCAAAAAGGACCAATTTCCTCGAGACCCGGGCCGTGGCCCTCGTTCCGTGGATTAATTCTTACCATCAGCGAGTTTTCAAAAGGGCCTTTTCCACGCTTCTCGCCGTTGCCTCCACTTTTTCAACGCGTTCTTTGGAAATGCCAATAGCCGTGTCCGGATCCTTCAGACCGTGTCCCGTCAGGACGCAGACAACCTTTGCTCTCCCTTCAATTCTTCCTTCACTGATCAATTTCTTTACCCCGGCTAGAGAGGCCGCTGACGCCGGTTCCACAAAAAAGCCTTCTCTCGCCAGAGTTTCGTAGGCCGAGAGTATCTCGGCATCGGTAACCATGTAAATACCACCCCTCGAGGACAAAGC
>DATBWY010000055.1:0-5267 GCA_036514555.1 Candidatus Subteraquimicrobiales bacterium | reverse complement strand
TGGTTTTAATTGCCACTGGATCTTATCTTGATTCTCCGATTCCTGGCTCCGGTTTGGAGTCGGTAATTGATGCCCATGATTTGTCGGGTAGAGTTGATTCTTATGATTTTGCCGACAAAAGAGCAGTGATAGTTGGGGGAGGTCTTGTTGGTTGCGAAACCGCCGAAATACTGGCAGACTTGGGAGCCACGGTTACCCTCGTAGTGATACTCGAAGATATTCTTTTAGACATGAATAAGATCAATCGTTTTGATCTTCTCGACCGACTTCAGGAAAAGAACGCAAAAGTTTTAACGTCTACCAAAGCCGAGGAAATTGGTCCGAGCGGTGTCAAGGTGCTCCGGAACGGAAATAGCGAAATCCTGCCGGCAGATTACGTCGTTTTGGCGATCACCCGAAAACCGAATAACCGCTTGTTTAAGGAGATCGAGGGGAAGATCAAGGAAGTTTATCTGATTGGGGATGCCCTTAAGGTTGGAAACGCCGGTTCCGCTATCAAATCCGCCGCCCTAACCACCCTCAAAATTTAGCTTCAGGTTGCAAGTCGGGGCTCGAGACTGTTGAAAAATGATTATGAGTGTCGAAGCACATGGTTTGCACAACGCCTATCATTTTGCATTTGACACGACCTAAAGATATAGTTCATCCTTGTTTTCCCGTAGTTTCACTTTTCAAATAAACGCTGTTTAGTTCCGCTCCCAATAACAAGATTATCGAGGAGATATATATCCAAAACATAAGAGCGATAACAGTGCCCAGCGAGCCGTAAACCTTTCCGTAGCTGGCAAAGTTTTTAAGATACCACACAAAAAGATGTTTGGCTCCCTCCCACCCAAGACCGGCCGTAAGTGCGCCCAACCAGACCTGCTTAAGTCTCAATTTTAAGTGAGGCACAAATTTGTAAACCACAAAAAATAAGGATATCGAGAGCAGAATTCCTAGGAAGGCGGGGACAAGCCGCCAAAGGGGTGTCAAAAGTTCCGCTAGATCAGGAAACAGGAGGGAGAACCATATTCCGAGTGTGGTCGCGCCCGAAGTCACGATCAGAGAGATTAAAAGCAAGATAGCGAGCCATAATAGAATCAGCAGGGCGATGAGTTTAGCTCTTATTGGTATCCGGGAAGCAGGTGCCCGCCAAATTCGGTTTAACGCGTTCTCTATGGCGTCAAAGACCCCTAACCCCGACCATAAAAGACCTAGTAGACCTAAGGCCCCAATGGTTCCTCGTTTTGCTACTATTGCTTGAAGGTTAGCCTGGACAAATTTGCCTATTCCGGGGAGGTTGCTAAATACTTGCTCGAGAATTTCCCTTTGAAGAGCGGCCGACTCCAGCACAAACCCAAGTACCGAGATGATAAAAAGCAGCAGAGGAAAAATTGAAAAAAGAGCATAAAAAGAAATTGAGGCCGCCATAAAAAAGCCCTGGTCTTTGCTGAAGCGCTCATACACTTGTTTTAACAATAATATTTGTTTCATAAAAATATTTGTAGGTTTCACATCACTCCATCTGCCTGCCCGCCACCTGCCCGCCATTGTCTGCGACTTCAGGCGCTGGCAGGCGGGTTGGCTTCGCCCGCAGCGATGGCAAACGGGCGCGACTATGAATATTGGGATTTTTAAAAACCCCTCCCAGGCTTCTCAAAAGTAAAATACTTTTAAGGAACCGCCACTCCGTTAGCATTTTCCTCAATCAAAGTGCGTCTTAGAACAAACTCTCTCTCAATCCCCATCACTTCCACCGTATCAACTGCTAAAAGTTCAGGAACATCCGGCTTAATATAGAGAATATTTAAAGTGTTCGGTACACCCGATTCTACCTCGAATGTTCTTAAACCAGCGGCTCCCGTGGTTCCGGCGTTAATCAAGATCGTCTCTTTTCTGTTCTTAATTTTTACCCGATGAGTATGACCCATCAAAACGACCGGCACTTTACCAACAATTTTTGCGGCTTGCCTCCCATCATGAACGGCAAAGATAAAGGGCTTTTTTTTCAAAAACCCCATCTTCTGGGCTAATTGCTTGGCTTTTTGATCCATTTTTTGATCCGTAAGAGGTTTAACTTCGGTTTTTGTGGAGAGGGGATCAGGGACTCCCATAATCAATAAGTCTTTTTTTCGAACCGGTTTTTCGCCTAAAACGGTTATGTTCTTTAGCGTTCGAAGCTTTTCGATTACTTTAGGAGAGTCGTGATTTCCGGGGACATAAAGATAAGGCACCTTAAGTTTTTCAACACTTGAGACAAGGTCCGCTTCAATGGGGCTTCCAAAATCGGTAACGTCTCCGGTATCAATGATTAAACTTACGGAGAATTCTTCCACAACCTGTTTAACCAGCTCTATGGCGGCGGGATTGTTATGAATGTCCGATACGTGGAGAATCGCTATGGCGCCTTTTTCTAACCTTATAGGCTTCCACGACTCAATCTTGGAGTAGAAACGGTAAACATTGGTGGCGATGTTTCGGACCTCTTCTCGAAAAGCCTGAACCGTGTCGAACCTCTGACGGATGGCCCCCATTATCCAGGGAGAAGCTCTAAGGACGCCTGTATATTGAGGCTGCCTGAAGCCACGGATATCAAAAGTGTAGTAGGTCAAGCCGACTATGAGGGTTGTAAAGAAAAATCCAATGAGAAGGCCGGTTAGAGCGGAGCGAAGATTTCGGAACACCAAAAGAGCGGTAAGCCCCGCGCCTAAGCTCGCGATAATCAAGAGCCTTATTAAAAATCTGTTACCGACTCGATACGCATCGTTTTCTAACTCCTCTAAAATTTTTTGGTTAGATGATTCTAACACCAGGGTTTTGAGTCTATCGATATTTATTTTTTCCAGGCTTACCTTTAGTTTAAAAGGCGTCTGGTGGGTCTTTGCTTTAATTTCTCCCAGGGGAGGGATTGAAAGAACGGTTGTTCCGGAAGTAGACGGCTGGATATTTAATCTAAACTTTAAACCGTTTACAGTTCCAAAAGTTGTTCCTAAAAAGGTTGTAAAGAAAAGGCTGGCCAGAAGACTTAAGAGAACTAAAAAAACTATATATTTGCCGCGGTTAATGAGAGCAGATGCCACTTACGGTGCGAGTCTCCTTGCTGAAATTTCTTTGTTATACGCTAGGTTTAAAGAAGTTTTATCGCGAAAAAAAATGTAACCTTGAATAGTTTAACGCCAAACTTTACTTGATTAATTTTTGGGGCCGCGTTTCAGCTTATATTTAGTTAAATCCTCGGACTTTGCTTTCCATAGAGACCCCGTCCTTACGCTCGTCGATGGAGAGTTCAGTCAGTACCCGGTTAGCTCCCATGGCTAAAACGGCTTGGTGAGCCTGCTGAACCACTTTCATCACTTCGCTCAACTCTCCCTCAACAACAGTGCACATCGCGTCGACTTCGTACTTTAAATTAGATTTCTTAATTTCCCGGACGGCTGCCTCTATAAAGGGCCTCATGCTTCCCTCGACTATCGGGATAACTTTAAATTCGGCCACCACCATTTTTTTCACCTCCCTATGACTGTTATTTCTGCTACGAAAGTTCGTCTTATCTCTATTTTAACCTTTATCCATAAACTGAAAAGGCAACAATCTAAATTAAGCATTTTCATCGTCAAACCTACACTTGCTCAAGGATTGGAACCGTTTATATCTTAGGGGGTTTGGGGGCTGTTTCGGAAAATGTTTTCGGCCAAATACAGAGAAAATTTAAGTAAAGGTTAATTTTTTCTTAATTGAACTGTTAATTGCGCTTTAGAAAGTGGCCTCCGCTTTTTTAGCTTTAGTTTTACCGTAGCTCCTTTTAAAAATCAACATAACCATTAAAGCCCGCTAGTAATTTTACCGATTTAAAAGTTGAGTAAGCCCTAGAAGGTTCCCAAAAGACCCCCCAACGTAGGTTTTTGCCTACACTTCCGGGATTTTCATTCTAGGGCTTATTTCTTTCCAACCCCCCTCTAGTAATTTTTCAATAAATAGTTTGGTTAGTCTCGAGTATAATTTAAGAGGATTTTATTTTGGTTTGAAAAAGGACGAAAAAGTGGAACTAAAAAAAGACGCCAAAAAAGACGCCCTAAAACCGAGGTATGCTCAGATCGTTGTGGACATTCCGGCTCAGGAGGTTAACCGGGCTTTTCAATACCTGGTTCCCGATACTCTCCGTGGAAAGATAGAAATTGGCTCGGCGGTTATTGTCCCTTTTCACCACACCCGCCGGGTTGGTTATGTCGTGGGTTTTTCCTCCGAACCTCAAGTTCCCAAAATAAGTTCCCTGGCTGGCATGGTCGATGAGAATCCTTTTTTTGACGAAGAAATGGTTAGCCTCTGTTCATGGATCGGGAGTTACTATTTTTCGACTACGGGGGAGTCATTAAGACTCGCCTTTCCGCCCGGAAGAGGAAGAAGGCTTTATCAAGAAATCAGTTTGGTCAAGGGTCAAGAGTCCCACCTTCGCCAAGGCTTCGGCAGGCAGGCAAGAGTCAAGAGTCAAGAGTTTTCGGATGGGACGAAAGTTCTGCTGAAGCAGTTGGATGAAGCGGGTGGAAATCTTCCTTTGAAAGAACTTCTTAAGTCTTGGGGTAAAAGAATCTTTTTTCTCCTAAAAGAGCTGGAAGCAAAAAGTTTTATTGAAAAGAGGTATCGCTTAAGTCTTCCCCAGGTCAACGCGTTAGAAGAGAAGTACGCAAAGCTTAACCGATCACCCGAAGATATATTAAAGACTGTTTCTTCCCTCACAATTAGAGCCCCCAAACAGGAAAAAATATTACAAATCCTTCTGGAGAATTCATCGATGCCCGTTTCTGAGCTTTTAGCTTCGAGCGGAGCCGCTTCTTCTTCATTGAATTCTCTGGTTAAAAAGGGCCTGGTAAGCATTTTTTTTAAATCGGCCTATAGAAAACCCGATTTTTTCTACCCGGAACCCCCCTCTGTTATCTCGTCTTTAACAACTGAGCAGAGTGATTCGGTTCAAGGCATCAAAGAGGCTCTTAAAAGGGAAGAATTCTCGTCTTTTCTGCTTCAAGGGGTGACTGGATCCGGCAAAACCGAGGTTTATCTCAGAGCCATTGATTACGTGCTTAAGCTTAAGAAATCCGCAATTGTGCTAGTTCCGGAGATCGCTTTAACACCTCAAACCGTTCACCGTTTTCAGGAACGGTTTGGCCAAATTTTTCCGGAGGAGGGCCAGCCACCGGGCAAAATCGCGGTTCTCCACAGCGGCCTGAGTCTTGGGGAACGGTATGACCAGTGGAGGGGGATTAAAGAGGGCAGATATAAGGTAGTTGTGG
>DATBWY010000054.1:0-6365 GCA_036514555.1 Candidatus Subteraquimicrobiales bacterium | reverse complement strand
ATGGGCAGGGCCGCCAGAATCCGCAAAAAGACCAGCCACATTACAATTATCCTAGCGGAAGGTGGGGAATAATGGGTCAAAAGGTTAATCCGGTGGGTCTACGCTTGGCATTGAATCAAAATTGGCAGTCGCGCTGGTTTTCGGGCAAAGATTACCCAAAATTTCTAGCGGAAGACATAAGTATTAGAGAACATATTCGAAAAAAGCTTGTTAAAGCGGGCATTTCCAAGGTGGAGATTGAACGCACCGGCGATAATATTCAGATCAATATTTTCACGGCCAGGCCCGGCGTGGTTATTGGGAGAAAAGGTCAGGAAGTGGAGAATCTTCGTTCTGAAATAGAGAAGCTCACCGGCAAGCAGGTTCAAATTGACATTAAGGAAGTAAAAACTCCTGAGGTAGAGGCTCTTTTGGTGGCACAAAGTGTGGCAGAGCAGCTGGAGGCCAGAGTTTCTTTTAGGAGAGCCATGAAAAAGGCCGTAAGCAGTGCCCTCAGGAACGGTGCCCTGGGAGTAAAAGTTTCTTGTGCCGGTCGGTTGGGTGGAGCCGAAATGGCTCGAACCGAATGGTATCGCCAGGGCAGAGTACCACTCCAAACCTTGCGGGCTGATATCGATTACGGTTTTTCCTTGGCCCGAACCAAGTTTGGAGCTATTGGGGTGAAAGTATGGGTTTACAAAGGTGACGTGCTTTCTTCTCGAGTAAAAGAGGCGTCACCGAGACCAACTACACCGAGACCGACTACACCGAGGCCAACTAACAAGAAGGAGAGAAAAAATGCTGCTCCCGCGAAGAGTGAAACACCGAAAAGCCCAACGGGGCAGAATGAAGGGAAAAGCTAAGGGGGGAAAAGAAATCCATTTCGGAGACTACGGGCTTCAAGCCCTAGAGCCGGCGTGGATAACTAACCGCCAGATTGAGGCGGCCCGAATTGCGATCACTAGATACATAAAAAGAGGCGGAAAGGTCTGGATTAATATTTTTCCCGATAAGCCGGTAACCAAAAAACCGGCCGAGACCCGGATGGGAAGCGGAAAAGGGAGCCCGGAAATATGGGTTGCGGTGGTGAAGCCGGGTAAGATTATGTTTGAGCTGGCAGGGGTGAGCGAAAACGCGGCCAAAGAAGCGATGATTCTGGCTTCACACAAATTGCCGATAAGGACTAGATTCATAAAACGGGAGGAGCTGGCCGAAGCCCATGAAGCCTAAGGAAGTCCGTGAACTTAACGAGGAAGAACTAGAACAAAAATTGAAAGACAGCAAGGTTGAGCTGTTTAATCTGCGTTTTCGGTTAACCACGGGGCAACTCGATAACGCTCTCAAGGTTAGGTGGGTTAAGAAAGACATAGCTCGGATTTTTACGGTTAAGCGCGAGAGAGAATTAAATCCCGTCGCCCAAAAACCAAAAACTGAGACCCAAAAAAGTAAGAAAAGTAGTTCTGTTGTCAAATCTAAACAGGCTAAAGAGCCCAAAGAGCCCAAATCCAAACAGCCTAAGCAGCTTAAAGAGCCACAATCCAAACAACCTAAAGAAAGTACCTAATAACAGATGTGTAAGGGTATCAATAATTTTTTGGAGACGTAATGGTTGAGCGAGGAAGTCGAAAAATTAGAGTGGGAAAAGTAGTTAGTGACAAGATGGATAAGAGCGTTGTAGTTTCGGTAGGGAGATCAATTAAACACCCCTTATACAAAAAGGTCATTAAGAAACGGAGCAAATTCAAGGTGCATGATGCGAAAAACGAAGCGAAGACGGGGGATGTTGTAAAGATTATTGAAACCCGTCCCTTGAGTAAGGATAAAAGATGGCGAGTAATCGAGATCGTGGAGAAAGCCAAATAAGGGGATTCACATGATTCAGCAAGAGTCTCGCGTCAAAGTGGCTGATAACACGGGAGCGAAGGAAATTCTTTGCATAAGGGTCTTGGGTGGTTCGAAGCAAAGATACGCCAGTGTTGGCGATATTATTGTGGGGACGGTTAAAGACGCTCTTCCAGGCGGGGCCCTCAAAAAAGGGGAAGTTGTAAAAGCGGTTGTGGTTAGAACCAAGAAAAACCTGAAGAGGGTGAACGGTTCCTACTTACGCTTTGACGAGAACGCGGTGGTTCTGATCGATGAAGCCAAAAATCCCCGCGGGACCCGTATTTTTGGCCCCGTGGCCCGCGAGCTCCGAGAGAAAAATTTCATGAAAATCATATCTCTGGCGCCTGAAGTCATATAGACTTGAATGAACGAAATCAAAGCTTAAAATAAGGTTAATTAGAACACTACTCTAGGATTAGGCACTATGAGCAAGTTAAAAATTAGGAGAGACGACAAGATAGTTGTCTTAGCGGGCAAAGACAAAGGGAAAAAAGGTAAAGTTTTAAGAACCCTACCTAAAGAGGGCCGAGTGGTGGTCGAGAGTGTCGCGATGATCAAAAGACATACCCGTCCCACAAGGACAAGCCCTCAAGGCGGGATTGTTGAAAAAGAAGATACTATTCACGTCTCCAACGTGCAACTGGTCTGTCCGAACTGCGGCCAGTCGACAAGAGTGGGACACCGGGAGACCGAAGAAGGAAATAGAGTAAGAGTGTGTAAAAAGTGCGGCGTGGACATTAGCAAAAGCTAGTTATAAATAAATTTGTTGCTTTAAACACTCGTAAATCAAACGCGACCCCGATTTTAAGAGGTTGAGGACGAGATGGCTGAGGCTAAAGAAAAAACAGGGAAAAAGACGGAGGAAAAACCCAAAAAAGATCAAAAATTGGCGGGTTATGCCCCCCGTCTCAAGGAAAAATTCAAAAAGGAAGTTATTCCGGTCATGATGCGGGAATTTTCATTTACTAACCCTTTACAGGTTCCGCGACTTGAGAAAATCGTGGTCAATATGGGCCTAGGGGAAGCAATCCAAAACCCTAAGATTTTGGAGGGGGCCCAAAACGATCTCCAGGTTATCACCGGGCAAAAACCGCTCATAAGGAAGGCCAAAAAGTCTATTGCCGGTTTTAAGCTGCGGAAAGGAGTTACGGTTGGCTGTAAAGTAACCTTGCGGGGCGATCGCATGTATGAGTTTTTCGATCGGTTAATATCGCTGGTTATCCCCAGGATTAGAGACTTTAGGGGTTTGCCTCCTAAGTCCTTTGATGGTCAGGGAAATTACACGCTTGGCCTTGAGGAACAGCTGGTTTTTCCGGAGGTGGATTATGATAAAATTGATCAGGTTAGAGGAATGGATATTACCATTGTGACCACTGCCCGGGATAACACCCAGGGCTTGACTTTACTGAAAAGTTTCGGTTTTCCTTTTAAGGCTAACTAAGTGAGCCTGGGGCGTAATTCCCCAGGGCCATTCCTTCACTTTGTTCAGGACAGTGTGACCCCGCCTTGGCGGGGGAATAATCTCACGGAAAAATAGGGGAAAGATGGCAAAAAAGTCATTGGTAGTAAGACAAAGGCGTAAGCAAAAATACAAGGTAAGAGAGTACCATCGTTGTGTTCGCTGCGGAAGGCCTAGGGGGTATTTTCGCAAGTTTGGGCTTTGTCGGATATGTTTGAGAGAGCTTGCGCATCAGGGACAACTCCCGGGGTTAACCAAGTCGAGTTGGTAGAAAGGCCTAACGTGTCTTGGAGGAATTAAAATGGTAATGACAGATCCCATTGCGGATATGCTGACGAGGATCCGCAACGCAAACATCGTTTTCAAAGACGAAGTTGAAATACCAGCCTCTAAAATGAAGCTGGAGATCGCAAGGATTCTAAAAGAATCGGGTTATATTCGCAATTGCGAGGTCGTTGGAGACACGAAAAAGGTTATCAAGGTGAGCATGAAGTATGAGCCGGCGCGAAACAGAACCATTTCTGGTTTGAAGCGGGTGAGCAAGCCCGGCTTGAGAGTCTATACGAAGGCTAATAATGTCCCCAGGGTTCTGGAGGGTTTTGGCATCGCTATTCTTTCCACGCCCAAAGGGATAATGACTAATAAAAAAGCCAGAGTAGAAAAGGTTGGCGGCGAAGTTCTCTGCTACGTCTGGTAACTAAATACTGACTTTTAACTAATTAACTTTTAACTAGTAACGAGAGAGTGCAAATGTCTAGAATAGGGAGAAGTCCGGTCGATATTCCTTCGGGTGTCGAAGTAGAGATAAACGGTTCTTTTGTAAAGGTTAAGGGGCCCAAAGGAGAGTTGGCTACAAGGTTCTCCGAAAGACTCACTATCGATAAGGAAAACAACCAAATTGTTGTTAAGAGAAACTCTGAGGATAAGTACGACCGGGCCCTGCACGGCTTAACTAGGACTTTGATTGCTAACATGCTTACGGGAGTAAGCCAGGGATTTCAGAAAGAACTTGAAATCTCCGGGGTTGGCTACCGGGCTCAAAAGAAAGGAAATATTTTAGAGCTGCGGGTGGGCCACTCCCACCCAGTTTTATTTGCCGCGCCGGACGGTATTGAGATTGAGGTGCCGGTGCCCACGAAGATTTTGGTAAAAGGGAGAGATAAACAGATGGTCGGAAACGTAGCCGCCAAAATTAGGGATTTTAAGAAACCGGAGCCGTATAAAAGGAAAGGAATTAAGTATCAAGGGGAGCACATTCGTCATAAGGCGGGAAAAACTGCTAAATGACGGTGGGGCATAAATCCACTGTCGTCCTGAGAAGCCTTTCGGCAGGCTCAGGGCTGGATCGAGACGAAGGATCTCCATGGTGAGATTCTTCCCCCGCCAAGCGAGATCAGAACGATTGTGGGGAATTGCGCCCCAATCTCGGCTAAATAGAGCCCCTTATTAAGGATTTCCTATTAACTTTTGTTTAGGAAAATATGACTGTTTTAGTTAAAGAATTAGCCAGAAAAAAAAGGCACAGAAGAGTGCGGAAGAAAGTCTTTGGAACGCCTGAAAGACCTCGTCTCGTGGTTTTTCGAAGTAACAAAAATATTTACGCTCAGGCTATTGATGATTTACGCGGGGCGACAATTGTTTCCGCCTCTTCACTAGACAAGGAGCTTAAAGGCGAGGGAACCCCGGAGAAGAAGGCGGCAACAGCCGAAAAGGTTGGAGCGCTTATTGCCCAGCGACTCCAGAAAAAAAACATTTCCAAAGCGGTTTTTGATCGAAATGGCTATCGCTTTCACGGAAGAGTAAAATCATTAGCTGAAGGAGCAAGAGAAAAAGGACTAATGTTTTAGTGATTAGTCAGGAGTTTGTAAGGGGGAGTAGTTTTAGTTTTACTCCCGACTCCGGACTAATAGACTACAGACTAATTGGGGGAAGATGCCTAATATTGATCTAGAAGCACTAAATCTAGAAGAAAAAGTCATCCACATAAACAGAGTGGCAAAAGTGGTCAAAGGGGGAAGGCGTTTTAGTCTCAGCGCTTTAGTGGCTGTCGGCAACGGCAAAGGTTATGTTGGCGTCGGTTTAGGAAAGGGAAACGAAGTCCCGGTTGCGGTGAGAAAAGCGATTCAAACTGCCAAGAAAAATTTGTTTCAAGTTCCATTAAATCGCACGACCATACCCCACGAGGTAATCGGCCGCTTCGGAGCAGGAAGAGTATTTTTAAAGCCCGCTTCGGAGGGAACTGGGATTATTGCTGGAGGAGCCGTTAGGGCAATTCTCGAGCTCGCCGGCATAAAAAATATTTTGACGAAATCTTTGGGTTCCGCCAATGCCATAAATGTGGCCAAGGCTACCATTGAGGGGCTCAAAAGCTTAAAGACAAAAAAGGGAAGGATTTCCTCTAGTGTCCCGGAGAAAGCAGGAGATAAGAATGCCGCCAAAACTAAGGATAAGACAGGAAAGAAGCCTGATCGGAGTACCAAAAAATCAAAGACAAACGGTTAAAGCTCTGGGATTAAAGAGGATAGGTCATACTGTTGAACAGGAAGACCGAGCCGAAATTAGGGGCATGGTTAGGAAGGTCAAACACTTAGTGAAGGTGGAAAGGATTAGTTAGTTGAGGGCGGTTCCTAATAGTTTTGCCCACGCACCGGTCATGGGTGTTAGGTTTAAGGATTTAGGTGTTAGGATTTGGGTCAAAACCTCACACAAATCTGTTGTTCCTCCCTCTATCCTAAATCCTGTAACCTTTTTGAATTGAGGAAATGATGGTAAGATTACACGAATTAAAACCGGGACCTGGCGCAAAAAAAGCACGTAAAAGAGTGGGAAGAGGGCCAGGGTCTGGTTGGGGCAAGACAAGCGGAAAGGGCCAAAAAGGCCAGAAAGTTCGTTCTGGAGGAGGCAAGGGTCTTGGTTTTGAAGGAGGCCAAACTCCTTTGCAACGAAGAGTCCCGAAGCTCCCTGGTTTTAAGAATCCTTTTAAAAAGAGATACGCTCAGGTAAATGTGGTTGCGCTTAACACGTTCCGGGAAGGAGCCGTTGT
>DATBWY010000053.1:0-6512 GCA_036514555.1 Candidatus Subteraquimicrobiales bacterium | reverse complement strand
CGCCCCAAACGGCCGGTCCGGCTCCACCGGCGTCAATCACGATTACGTCGCCTTCTTTTGCCTCATCAATGGCTTCGACCGGCTTTGCCCAATCCCCCGGATAGGTCCTTACGGTAATGGCCCTTCCGACCAAGCGCAAACTCTTCGTAACCGGAAAAATTCCTTGAATCTCGCCCCCGCGGTGAAGAGCATCAGAAACATTGGAAGCAGAAACTTTTTCCAAGATCTCTCGGATGTTTTTAGCGCTTCCTCTTTTATACAGTTTTGTCTCTATCTTTTGCCCGGTTCTAAGGGCTTTTTTTATCTCCGCCGCGGCATTTCTGGCATCGGCTGATTTGATAATAGCTCCCCCGACCACTACCACAGTGGCCCCGGCTCTAACAGCTTCGGCGGCTGTTTCCGAGTTTATTCCTCCAGCTACGCTGACCGGAATACCTACGGCCCTGGAAACCTCGCGAAGCTCTTTAAAAGGATCTAACCCCTGCATTTGAACGTCAATGGCAGCGTGAACTCCTAAAAAATGAGCCCCCAAAGCCTCCGCCTCCTTCGCCCGGCCGACCACATCTGGACATTCGATTAAATCAACCATTATTTTGGCGCCGTAGTTTCGGGCCGCCTCAATGCATTCCCTAATCGTGGCGGCGGAGGCTTCTCCCAAAACCCCCACAACATTAGCACCGGCCTTTGCGGCCGCCTCTACCTCGATCCGACCCGTATCAATGATTTTCATATCAGCCACGATTACCTTTTTGGGGTATTTCTTCCGCAGGGCGCGAACCGCTTCTAAGCCTTCACTTTTTATCAATGGGGTTCCGGCTTCGAACCAATCGGCCCCTCCCGCGACCGCTTCTTCGGCAACCTTAAGAGCCCGCGGCAAGTCTAAAAAATCCAAAGCAACCTGTAGAACTGGCTTCATCTTTATCCCCCGGCGGAAATTAAAAATTAAAAAATAAGAACGTTGTCATTTTAAATTTTTCATTCGCTTTTAGTTATTCTCCTATCAGTTGCAAAATTATCTCCCTGGAACGGGCCCGGTTATCGAAGTCAATGAAGACAATCTGCTGCCAGGTTCCCAGTTGGAGTTCGCCTGAAACAAATGGAACACACAAAGACGGCCCCAGAAGTGCCGCTCTAACGTGGGAATGACCGTTACCGTCGCCCCATCTTAAATTGTGCTCATAATTACCGGGTGGGATGATTTTTTCAAAAAACTCCTTGATGTCCTCGACTAAACCCGGTTCGTACTCCAAAGTTGTTAAAGCGCCGGTAGAACCGGGTACAAATAAGTTAGCGCTGCCGTCTGTTAGGAGTGACTTTTTTAGACCCTCTTTTACTCGAGGGGTAATTTCAAAAATATCCGTATTTCCTTTGGTTTTAAGGGAAATTGTTTCGGTAAAAACAACCATTTTACTCCTTTTAACAACAAAAAAAATCTTCCGGGCACGGAAGATTTTTCTAAAACGCGAATTAGCAAAGACTTTTCTTCCGTCTCAGTCCCTTTACTCCCTGCTTAACGACAGGGGGTTGCTTGAGATCCAAGCGGTTCTATCCTTATTTCTTATTAAATAATATAGCATAAGTGGGCAAAGGAGAAAAATTACGCGGACCCTAGCTAAGTCAAGGGTGATTCAATCAATCTACCAATTACTACTGGTGTAGTCCTAAACACCTATTCTAGCCACTGGCATCTAGAAAAAGACAGCAAATCAGGAAATCTACACGATAAAATGAAAAAATAAAGTACGGTCCCTTATTCTGCCTTTCGTCTTTTTATCGACTAATTATATATTCAAAGCTTGAAAGTTATCAAAATAAGCCTCGATGTTATCGGTGCGCATTCCGACTTTACCGATGGTAAAAGTACTATCCCGGACGGCGATTTGCTCAACACCATTCACATAAACTTTAATCGAGCCGCCAACCGCCACGATTCTAAAGTTATAAAAAACGCCTGGCACAGTCACATATGGCACCAATGCTAATGTAGTGTATTTTTTACGGTATTTTCTCTTGAGGTGTAGTTGGCCGTCTTTGCGCAAGCCTGCAACATATAGATTGTTAGCGTCTTTATAACGAAAAAATAACTGTAATCCATCATAATCTTCAATGCCAGTATTTGTGCGCATCATATCGCTACTTACATCTACATCGTTAAAGTCTGATTGGTAAGTAACTGCTCGAAATACAGGAGAATTTGTATATCCCTGGTGATTTATGCTGTAAAACCGTTGGCTTGTCACATCCCACTTACCTAACGGATCATTGATACCATAATTGTCGGCAATGAGACCGTCCGGCCTATCGTTGAAATCATCATAAAACGGTGTAAATGCAGACGCCGATAGAGTACCGCCGAGAGTGAGCAAACATATTGCCATAATCGATAGAAACCATCTAGTTCTTTTTTTCATTAAACGCCTCCTAAAAAAATTAGTTTCTGAAATTACTTGTAAAGTTAAGTTGGGTTACATAACAAGACAACGATAAGGGGACACTGTATATCTTCACATATTACTCCATATCTCTCAACTCCTTTTATTATTTTCCCCTCTAAAGAGCTAACTAATGGCGAATGGTCCTGTAAGGTTAATCTAAAGGCTACTTAGAGCGGGGACGCCCTTTACGGGTCGGGCCTCCTTAACGGCTCTTCTGATCGCCTCGGAGGCGGCTTCAGCCGCCGCCACCCCTACCACTGCGACTTCGGTTTTTTTCTCGCCAGTGGCTAGGGAAAAGACCGTGTCTCCATCGTACATGGTGTGGACTGGTGAAATAGCCCGGGCTAGGCCATCGTGAGCCATTTGCGCTACCTTATTCACCTCCTCCTTGTTAAGATTGGCGTCGGTTGCTACCACCACTAAGGTTGTGTTTTCTTTAAATCCCTCAGGAGGGGGCGCGAATTTCATCGCTTCGGCCGTGTTTAAAAATCCGCCCGTGGGAGCACGGGCCCCGGCCAGAATCTTCCCATCCTCTGTGAAAACGTCGCCGACGGCGTTAACCACCGCTAAAGCGCCGACCGTGACCCCACTCGGAAGTGAAATACTGCTTGTTCCCAGGCCGCCTTTCATCCAAGACTCTGGCCCCATTATCTTGCCAATAGTGGCTCCGGTTCCCGCCCCCACGTTCCCTTCGGTAATTTTCCCCGAAGCATTTGAGCAGGCCTCGTAACCGGCCTTGGCATCGGGCCTCACCTTTGAATCACCTAAGTTCAGATCAAAAATCACCGCCGCCGGAACAATGGGAACTTTGGCGAATCCCGTATCATAACCTATCCCGTTTTCCTCCAAATAACGCATCACCCCGTCGGCCGCGGCCAAGCCGAAGGCGCTTCCGCCGGTTAGCAAAACCGCAGTGACCTCAGAAACCAACCTCATCGGGCCCAAAAGATCGGTCTCTCGTGTTCCTGGCGCCCCGCCTCGAACGTCCACCCCACCGACTGTCCCTGGAGGGCACAAAATAACGGTACAACCGGTTACAGCCCGCGCATCGGTAAAATTCCCCACTTTTATCCCTCTGATGTTAGTAAGCATGCCTGCCTCCATTCAGCCAAATCCTAAAGAATTATAAGATTATTAAAGCAGGTTTAAGACGTCAGTCCAAGAATATATTAGGTAGAAAAAGATGATTGAGGCTGGCTAAAGCCCGATTTCAAGACGCTTCTACAAAGGACAAAATCAGGGAAGCCTAGACGACACAAAATTAATTCTTTACTTGCAAAGATCGCCGTTTTGGGCAAGAATAAAGATACAGGGCCTAGGTGAAGGTATCTCATAAAGAGGAGGATAAATTGACCATTTCAAGGAGGCCAGACATAACTGACGAAGAAATCGGAATGCGAACCTTCCAGCTAAGAAAGGAAAAGGCGCAAGAGCGAGCCTTAGAAAAAATCAGGCAAGGCTTGAAGGCAGACTGGGCCAACTTGAGCGTTCCAGAAATAGACCTTTTGGGCTGGGTTTTGGGCGAGGTTTGGGCTTATATCGCCCGGAGAGAGTGGGAACATCTTGCCTTTAGCGCTCTAACCACCGCAAAAGTCAGAAAGATTTTAGAAATCGCCAACGAAATTGTCTCTCATAAAAAAGTAGGAACAACGGGGTTAGAAGAGGTTTACAAGTTTATAACCGGGGAAACCAAGTAACATAGCGTAACTTAGAGAAAAGCCGCCTTCTTCCGTTCTATTGAGGCTTTCACTTTCTTTAGACGAAAAAGATCCTCTCTCGCTCTTTCCTCGAGCGCCATCCGAATATAGATAAGCTGTTCCCTTAAATTTGGAACTAATACCTGTTCAAGAGCGTTTACTCGGCGGTTGGTCTTTTGAATTTCTTCGCCCAACCTTCTTAGGCGAACTTCGGCCACGGCCGCCTCTACGATTAAATCAATGGCCTTTTCAAACTTTTCCGCCGCCTCGTCAATTCGGCTGCTAACGCCGGTGATGCTGTATCCCCGCTCTAAAAGAGACCTTAGTGGACTCTTTTCTTTAGAGATTTCCGGAACGGGCACCCCCATTATCTTTGTCCTTGACATCTCAATCATTACTTCTCCTTTGGTAGCCATTGAGACGGATTTTACCGTAACGGCTCCGTCAACCGCGTTGGCCACCACGATAGCGTACTGAGCCTCCAGGACCGCTCGCTCTAGCTTTTCACTAAGAGACAGAGTCTCATCAATAAGGCTCATGAATTCAATAAGCAGAGCGTCCCTTTTTTGCTTTAAGAGGTCCCTTCCCTGTTCCGCTAATTGAATCTGGTCCTTCTTCTTAAGATATTCGGTCCTTGTGGTTCTTACTTCTTCCATCACATCCCCTTCGGGGAAATCCCAAATACCAAGCACTAAATCACAATCTTTAAAGAACTCTGTCTAAGGGTGACGGTAACGAAACCCGTATCGAAGCCCGTTGTTCGGTTACGGAAAAATTAATCGAGCTCCATAACCCCTAAACGAAACGGGCATCGTCACCCTAACCGTGACCGAATTCCTGAATATTGGTTGGTCATTGGTCATTAACATTCTTTTCCCGTGCCATCTGGTTCTAACTGGCGGCTTCCTTAGCTTCTTCCTTTTCTTCTCGGTTCCTAGGATGGTATTTAGCGATAAAATCTTCTTTAATCCGTTTAAGCTCTTCCAAGGGAAGATCGGAAAGAAGCTCCCAGCCCAGATCCATCGTCTCCTCGATGGACCGTCCTTGATCTCCCTGAGAAACAAATTGGTCTTCAAAATCATCGGCGAATTTAAGGTACCTTTTGTCGAGTTCAGATAAGGCCTCTTCACCAACGATAGCTACCAGTCGCCGTAAGTCTCTTCCCTGAGCATAGGCCGCGTAGAGCTGATCAGCCAGACCGCGGTGATCTTCACGGGTCTTTCCGGGTCCAATTCCCAGATTCATCAGCCGGGAAAGACAGGGAAGCGCATCAATTGGAGGATAGAGGCCCCTCCGATGGAGCTGCCGGCTCAAAACAATCTGACCCTCAGTAATGTAACCGGTAAGGTCCGGTATGGGATGAGTTATATCATCGTCGGGCATGGTAAGAATAACCAGTTGAGTGATGGAACCCTTTTTCCCTTTGATCCTTCCGGCTCGTTCATAAATAGTCGATAAATCGGTGTACATGTAACCGGGATAACCGCGCCTTCCCGGAACTTCTTCCCGCGCGGTGGAAACCTCCCTAAGAGCCTCACAGTAATTGGTCATATCAGTGAGTACCACGAGCACCTGCATATCGTACTGGAAAGCCAGGTATTCGGCTACCGTCAAAGCGCACCGAGGGGTGATAATTCTTTCGACCGTTGGGTCATCAGCCAGATTTAAGAAGAACACTACCCGCTCTAAAGCTCCGGTTCGCTCAAAACTCTGCTGGAAGAAGGAAGCCTCCCGGTGCGAGATTCCCATTGCCGCGAAGACGATGGCGAACTCTTCCGCTTCTCCTCTTACTCTAGATTGTCGGATAATCTGGGCGGTTAGCTCGTTGGCGGGAAGACCGGAGCCGGAAAAAATGGGGAGCTTCTGACCCCTCACCAACGTGTTTAACCCATCGATGGTAGAAATACCGGTTTCGATAAAGTCCGCGGGTTGCTCCCGGGAATAGGGATTAATAGGTGAGCCAATTATTTCGAGGCGGGCTTCGGGAAGAATTGGCGGGCTGCCGTCAATAGGTTCCCCTCTACCGTTTAAAACCCGGCCTAAAATGTCGATCGAAACATCTATTTTGGCTACTTCTTCCTGGAATCTGATTTTGGTTTTTTCAACGTCAATACCCTGGGTTCCCTCAAAAACCTGGATAACAGCGACTTTCCCCGATACTTCCAAAACCTGGCCGTTTCTTTCCTCACCGGTGGGAGGGATAATAGTAACCATCTCGCCGTAGGCAACTCCTTGGGTATTATCAACAAAGATTAAGGGACCGGTGACATTATCGATAGTACGGTATTCGGTAGAAACTAACGAAAGTGCATCTTTTTCCATCTTCACTCCTTAAAAAATCAGTATTTAAAAGTCAGGTTAAATCCCAACGGAACTAAAT
>DATBWY010000052.1:0-12369 GCA_036514555.1 Candidatus Subteraquimicrobiales bacterium | reverse complement strand
GACATTAGAAACAATGCCGATAACCTAGTTTACTCCACTGAGAAGTCCCTAAGAGATGTCGGTGACAAATTAAGCGCGGAAGATAGAGGCAAAATCGAGGCGGCCGTATCCGAAACCAAAGAGGCTTTGAAAGGAACAGATATCGAGAAAATTAGAGCTACTAGCAAGAGTTTGATGCAAGCCTCGCATAAGCTTGCCGAACAAGTATATGCCGCTCAAGCCACCCAGACTCAGGGTCAAGCAGGGGGTCAATCAAAAGAAGGAGAAAAAGTGGTCGACGCGGAGGTTACTGAGGAAAAAGACGAGAATAGCGAGGAGACAAAGTAAGGAGTTTAATTATTGTTCCCTATTTGGGTGGGGAGAATCAAAAGAGTTAAAGGGAGGTGCTAAGAATGGCTATTGTAAGATGGGATCCTTTTAAGGATTTTCTCTCTCTTCATGACCGGATAAATCGACTCTTTGAGGACGCTTGGGGGGAAGAAAAGGAAGGACTCCCCAGTCTTCTGCGACGGAGAGGCTGGGCGCCCGCTCTGGACATGTACGAGACCGATAAGGAAGTTGTGGTTAAAGCGGAACTCCCGGGACTCAAAACTAAAGACGTTGATATTAGCGTGGACGAAGACCGCCTAACTATCAAAGGAGAGAGAAAGTTCGAGGAAGAGGTCGAAGAGGAGAATTTTTACCGCTTGGAAAGGCGTTACGGTAGCTTTGAGAGGGTTATTCCCTTACCGACCGGTGTTAAGAAGGACGCCATAAAGGCCGCTTACAAAAACGGCATTTTGGAGATCCACCTTCCCAAAGCGGAAGAGGTCAAACCTAAGAGGATAAAGGTAAAGGTTGATGAAGAGCAATGAAACCGAGGCATCGAGCCAATTGTTAAGACCAGAGGTAAAAGGTGGGCGTGAAGAATGAGTGAGAAAAAGCCAAAAACGCATCGGGAAACCTATAAGGAAAAGTACGAAGCCCTAAAAAAAGAGCTAGAGGTGAAAGAGGCTCAGCTTGAAGAGTATCTAGATCACCTCAAGCGCTTGAAGGCTGAGTTTGAAAATTACAAAAAGCGGTTGATCAGCGATCAGAATCAATTTGTGGAGTTTGCCTCGGAAAAACTTATTATAAAACTTTTACCTATTTTAGATAATCTCGAGAGAGCCTTAAATTCGGCCAACGCAAATCCCGCTTCCGATGGATTAGTGGAAGGGTTGAAATTGGTTTATAATCAACTAAAAGAAGTTCTCCAAAAAGAAGGATTAGAGGCTCTTGCCCCCCACGGTAAAGAGTTTGACCCCCAAGAACATGAGGCAGTTCTCCAAGTCAAAACGAAGAAGCATAAAGACGATACTATCGTGGAAGTTCTTCAAAGTGGGTATGCTTTAAAAGGAAAGGTTTTAAGACCGGCCATGGTCAAAGTGGCCAAACACTAACCCTCACTTAGATGTGAGGTTACCAAGGATTGTGAGTTAGGGTGAACGGAAGAACCTACAAAGACTATTACAATATTTTGGGTGTTCCCAAAGAAGCTAGTCTCAAGGAGATCAAAGAGGCCTACCGGAAGTTGGCCCGGAAGTATCATCCAGATACTAAGCCGGACGACAAAGAAGCTGAGGAAAAATTTAAAGAGATATCCGAGGCTTATGAGGTTTTAAGTGATCCCAAGAAGAGACAGCAGTACGACCAAGGGACTTCTTTCTCCGGGGGAGAAGGATTTGGGGATTTTGGATTTGGCGGACCCTTCGGTGACCACGGAGAAGGTTTCGAATCCCTTTTTGATATCTTTACTGGCTTTGGAAGGACGCAAAGGCAGGCTTCTGCCCACCGTGGAAAAGATCTCAGCTACATCCTTCGGATCTCTTTCGAAGACGCTTATAAGGGTTTGACCACTGACCTTAATATTTCCAGAGATAGCACTTGTTCTGAGTGTCGCGGCAGCGGCGCAAAAAAGGGCACTTCTCCTGAAATGTGTCCTCAGTGTCGCGGGCGAGGGGTAGTCGCCCAGAGCCATGGTTTCTTTAGCATAAGCCGGCCTTGTTCACGGTGTGGCGGTCGAGGAACGATAATTAAAGAGCCTTGTCCGGTTTGCCAGGGAACCGGAAGGTCCCGCGACGCAAAGAAATTAAGAGTGAGAATTCCAGGGGGAGTGGACAGCGGCTCGAGAATAAGGGTTAGAGGTGAAGGGGAAGCCGGTTTTAGGGGAGGACCTTCAGGCGATCTTTACATCACAACCGAAGTTCTTCCTCACCCTTTTTTTAGACGAGAAGAGAACAATTTACTACTGGATCTGCCCTTAACTTTCAGCGAGGTGACCCTGGGCACCAGTGTTAAGATTCCTACCTTGGACGGCAGGCTCTCTCTTAAGGTGCCGGCTGGTACCCCTGACGGGCAACTTTTGAGGCTCAGGGGAAGAGGTTTTCCGGACCTTAACGGCTACGGGCGAGGAGATATGCTTGTCAAAGTGGGTATTGCTGTTCCCAAAAAACTAACGGCGGAAGAAAAAAATGTGCTTAAGAGGTTGTCTCAAGTAAGCCGGGATAATCCTCGCAAGCACTGGGAGAAGTGATTGAGAGGCAGAGATGGCTAAGAGAACTGAGGAAGCTTTATATATGATCAGCATCGCCGCTAGGCTGGCGGGAGTTCATCCTCAAACCTTGAGAATTTACGAGAGGAAAAAACTTATCTCTCCCTCTCGGAGCCCCGGTTCTACCCGGCTTTATTCCGAAGAAGACATCAAGCGGCTGCGGTATATTCAGGAACTCACCCATAAGCTCGGAGTAAACTTGGCGGGCGTTAAAATGATTCTCGAGCTCCGAGAAGAAACAGACCGTCTACAGGATGATCTTGAGGAGATAAGACAGAAGTTTGAGGATGTCCAAGAGGAAATGCGAGAGGAAATTGAGAAAGTTCGAAAAAGCTTCCGCAACGAAATAACTCTTTTTCCCCGGGGAAAGTTAATACCCAGATATTAGCGAGGTACGGGAGGTTTTAGGATCCAGGATTTAGGATAGAGAAAAAAACTCTAAGCCTGCTATCTGCGGCTAGAAAAAGTCCCCTATCTGAACTGGCGCAAATGGCCATTTTCAAGTCTTAAAGCCTTAGTCCGATTTAGCCTATATCCTAATACCTAAATCGTCAATCCTGTTTAGAGGTGATGGAGTTAAAAATGAGGTTAGACAAATTTACCGTCAAGGCCCAGGAAGCTTTAGAGAAAGCTCAGGGTTTAGCGGAAAATCATAAACATCAGGCCGTGGATGTTGAACACCTTTTGCTGGCGCTAGTCGCCCAGGATGAGGGAATTGCAGGGTCACTCCTAAAAAAACTGGAGGTAAACCTCGACCAAGTGACGGAAAGGCTAAAGGGACACCTAAGCGGTCTTCCCCAGGTCGGAGGGAGTGAAGTTGCGTCTTATATGAGCCCTCGTTTAAAAAAAGTGCTTGATATTTCCCTGACCGAAGCGTCTAGGCTAAAGGACGATTTTGTTTCGACGGAGCATCTTCTGGCGGCAACTGTTGATGAAGGCGGGCCCGCTTCGGAAATTCTAAGGGACTTGGGAATCACAAAAGAACACCTTTACGAGGCCTTGTCCGGTATCCGGGGAACCGAGCGAGTGACCGATCCCAATCCGGAACAAAAATACCAGGCCCTAGAGCGATACAGCCGAGACTTAACAAAACTCGCAAGATCCGGCAGGTTAGATCCGGTTATTGGAAGGGACGATGAGATAAGACGGGTCATCCAAATTCTCTCAAGGCGCACCAAAAATAACCCGGTTTTAATCGGCGAACCTGGGGTTGGGAAAACGGCCATCGTTGAAGGGCTGGCTCAAAGGATTGTGGGTGGCGATGTCCCTGACGGGCTTAAAAATAAGCAGGTAGTTTCCCTGGATCTGGGAGCCCTCATTGCCGGCGCCAAGTATCGGGGAGAATTCGAAGACCGCCTGAAAGCGGTGTTAAAGCAGATTAGCGAGGCCGAAGGAAGGATCATTCTTTTTATTGACGAGCTTCACACCGTGGTCGGAGCGGGAGCGGCCGAAGGAGCGGTTGATGCCTCCAACATGTTAAAGCCCATGTTAGCGCGGGGCGAGCTTCGCTGCATCGGGGCTACCACTCTCGACGAGTACCGCAAATACATAGAAAAAGACGCCGCCCTGGAAAGGCGTTTTCAACCCATTTACGTTGAGGAGCCTTCGGTTGAAGATACGATGAGCATCTTAAGAGGACTCAAAGAGCGTTACGAGGTTCATCACGGAGTGAGAATCACTGAACCGGCCCTGGTAGCGGCTTCCGTTCTTTCGGATCGCTACATTGCCGACCGCTTCCTTCCGGATAAGGCGGTTGACCTTATTGATGAGGCAGCTTCCAGGCTGCGAACGGAAATTGATTCTCTTCCAACGGAAATTGATGAAATTGAACGCCGGATTAAACAACTGTTGATTGAAAAACAAGCCCTCAAAAAGGAGAAGGACAAAACCTCCCTTGAACGCCTTGACAATCTGGACAAGGAACTTAAGAACCTTCGGGAAGAAGGGGACCGGTTGAAGGCCCACTGGCAAAAAGAGAAAAAAAGTATCCAGACAATAAGAAACTTAAAGGAGAGCATAGAAAAGGCGAATCTAGAGGCGGAAAAGGCGGAGAGGGAAGGAAACCTTGGTCTAGCCGCTAAGCTCAGGTACGGAGATTTACCAGATCTTCAAAAGCGCTTAGAGGCGGGAAAAGCGAATCTTACTGAACTCCAAAAAGATCAAAAGATGCTAAAGGAAGAGGTGGATGAGGAAGATATCGCTGAGGTTGTTTCCAAGTGGACAGGAATTCCGGTTTCCCGGCTCTTAGAAGGCGAGGTCGAAAAACTCATTCAGATGGAGGATCGTTTGAAACAGCGGGTTGTCGGCCAAGATGAGGCCATCAAGGCTGTTTCGGACGCCTTGCGGCGAGCGCGAGCGGGACTTCAAGATCCTAACCGGCCGCTAGGTTCTTTTCTCTTTCTAGGACCCACCGGGGTGGGCAAAACCGAATTGGCTCGAACTTTAGCGGAGTTTCTTTTTGACGATGAACGAGCAATTGTCAGACTCGACATGAGCGAATATATGGAGAAGCATACCGTTTCTAGACTGATTGGAGCCCCTCCCGGTTACGTTGGATACGAAGAGGGAGGACAACTAACGGAGGCAATTCGAAGAAGACCCTATTCTGTCATTCTTCTGGATGAAATCGAAAAGGCTCACGACGAAGTTTTTAACCTGCTCCTTCAAATCCTCGATGAGGGCCGACTAACCGATGGTCACGGCCGAACCGTTAGCTTTAGGAACTCCCTGATCATTATGACTTCAAATTTGGGAAGCCAGTTTATTCAAGAGCTTGAAGACAAAAAGGCAATCAAGGAAAAAATTGACGAGGCTTTAAAAGTGGCTTTCCGGCCGGAGTTTCTCAATCGTATTGACGAAGCTGTGGTTTTTAACCGGCTCGGGCCGGAAGAGATCAAAAAGATCGTGGACATACAGCTAGAAGAGTTAAAAAAGCGTTTAAAAGGCAAAAAGATCACCTTAGTTTTAACGGAAAAAGCAAAGGAAGTTTTGGCCAAAGACGGTTTTGACCCGGCTTACGGGGCGAGGCCACTAAAAAGGATAATTCAGCACGAAGTCACGAACCCCCTAGCGCTAAAAATATTAGAGGGACATTTTAAAGAGGGAGAAGAGGTTATAGTAGTCGCGAAACACGGAAAACTTGATTTTGAAAAAAAAGAGACTAAATCACCGAAAATTGCGGAAAAAACCCTTGCTTCCTCCGGAAAATGATTGTATAATAAACTCTGACTGCGAAAAAGTGGTATCTTATAATTTTAGCTGCAGATCAAATCCTCAAATCTTACGGGGACAACCTTGTTTCTTCCAGAGAATGATTGTATAATTTCTATTGACATCAATTTTAAACAGTGTTAACCTAAAATTTTGTCTGCTAAATTCCCCATGGGGAGGGGACGACTTGGTAAAATCCAATTACAAAGGGAGAAAGCGCAGGAGTTTTGCCAAAATTCCGGAAATCATTGATGTCCCTTACCTCCTCGCGATCCAAAAGGATTCATTTGATTGGCTCCTAAAAGATGGTCTCGCCGAAGTTTTTCGTGACATCTTCCCGATAGAAGATTTCACGGGTAACCTTGTTATTGACTTCGGCGGCCATGAATTTGGTGAGTCCAAATATTCGGTTGCTGAATGTAAAGAGAAGGATATGACCTATTCAGCGCCGCTTTTTGTTACCACGCGCTTTGTCAATAAAGAGACCGGAGAAATCAAAGAACAGGCCGTTTTCACGGGAGATTTCCCAATGATGACGGAAAAGGGGACTTTCGTTATCAACGGAACTGAGCGAGTAGTGGTCTCTCAGCTTGTTCGTTCACCAGGTGTATATTTTGGCCAGGAAGTCGACCGGCAAACCGACAGCGTTTTAAACACCGGTAAAATTATTCCCTCCCGAGGTGCTTGGCTCGAGCTGGAGATCGATAAGAGAGACATTGTTACCGTTAGGGTTGACCGCAAGAGAAAAATTCCCATCACTACTCTTCTCAAAGCCTTGGGATTTGGGCAGGACGAGGATCTTCTTAAACTTTTTGAGGATGCGACCCCCATCAAGAAAACGCTGGAAAAAGATCCTTCACACTCAGAGGAAGAGGCGTTGGTCGAGATGTATAAGCGTCTTCGTCCAGGGGAGCCCCCCACTATTGATTCGGCCCGCTCGTGGTGGGAAAATCTATTCTTCAATCCCCACCGCTATGATTTAGCTCAGGTCGGGCGGTACAAGATTAACAAGAAACTTGGTTTAAAAAATATTCCCGACCAAGTAACCACTCTTACCCGGGAAGATATACTGGAAACGGTCAAATACCTTGTTCATCTTCACCAGGGATTAGGGGAGATGGACGACATTGATCATTTCGGTAACCGAAGGATAAGAACAGTAGGCGAGCTGATTCAGAATCAATTTAGGATCGGACTGGCCCGGATGGAGCGGGTAGTGAGAGAGAGGATGACTACTCAAGACCCGGACACAATTACTCCTCAGACCCTAATTAACATCAGGCCGATCGTGGCCTCTCTCAAGGAGTTTTTTGGTTCTAGCCAACTCTCGCAGTTTATGGATCAAACAAATCCGCTGGCTAGCCTGACTCACAAAAGAAGGCTTTCGGCGCTGGGTCCCGGAGGACTATCGCGAGAAAGAGCCGGTTTTGAGGTGCGAGACGTTCACCCGTCTCACTACGGAAGGATGTGCCCGATTGAGACTCCTGAAGGTCCAAACATTGGTTTAATTGGTTCTTTATCCACTTATGCTCGGGTAAATAAGTTTGGCTTTATTGAAACACCCTATCGCAAGGTAGAGAAAGGCAAAGTTACTAACAAAATTGATTACCTAACGGCGGACGAAGAAGACCAGTATATAATCGCCCAGGCTAATGCTCCCGTTAATGAGAAAAACGGACGTTTTCTGGAAGACAAGGTTTTAGCTAGAGGCAAAGAAAAAGTAGAAATGGTTGAAGCGGAAAAAATTGAGTACATGGATGTTTCTCCGAGGCAGATCGTGAGCGTGACCACGGCGCTCATTCCGTTCTTGGAGCATGACGATGCCAACCGAGCCCTTATGGGTTCTAACATGCAGCGTCAAGCGGTCCCGCTTCTCAATGCCGAGGCACCGTTGGTCGGCACCGGTATGGAAGCAAGAGTAGCTGTTGACACCGGTGAAGTCGTACTTGCTCGCAAAAAGGGCGTTGTGACCAAGGTTTCCGGCGACGCCATCGAAGTTAAAACGGAGAACGGAAAGATCGACCGTTATGAGATGGCAAAATATGAGCGTTCTAACCAGGGCACTTGTGTAAACCAAAAACCCCTGGTTAATAGGGGAGACAAAGTGAAGCCCAACGAAGTAATCGCTGATGGTCCGGCCACTGATCAGGGCGAACTTGCTCTTGGCCGAAACCTCCTGGCGGCGTTTATGCCCTGGGAGGGGTATAACTTCGAGGACGCCGTAATTATAAGCGAGCGCCTAGTTCGAGAGGATGTTTTAACCTCACTTCACATTGAGGAGTATGAGATGGAAGCCAGGGATACTAAATTGGGTCCCGAGGACATAACTAGAGATATTCCAAATATTGGCGAGGAGTCCCTCAAGGATTTGGATGAAATGGGTATTATCCGGCTTGGCGCAGAGGTTCTGCCAGGTGATATTTTAGTTGGAAAGGTTACTCCCAAAGGGGAGACAGAGCTAACCGCCGAAGAGCGGCTCCTTAGAGCGATTTTTGGAGAGAAAGCCCGTGAAGTCAGGGATTCTTCCCTGAGGGTGCCCCACGGCGAGAGCGGCAAAGTCATTGGGGTTCAGGTGTATAGAAGAGAAGCCAAGGATGAACTTCCGCCAGGCGTCAATAAATTGGTTCGGGTTTATGTTGCCCAAAAACGAAAGATCTCCGAGGGAGATAAGCTTGCCGGGCGCCACGGTAACAAAGGAGTAATTTCTAAAATTCTTCCCGAAGAAGACATGCCATTTCTGGCCGATGGAACGCCGGTAGATATAATTCTTAATCCTTTGGGAGTGCCCTCAAGGATGAATATCGGACAAGTTCTTGAGACTTATCTTGGCTGGGCGGCCAAGAAGGGCTGGACGGAAGACGGAGAAAAGAAGAAGGAAACTGAAGGACCTCTCTGGGTTAACTCACCTGTTTTCGATGGGGCCTCAGAGAGTGAGATTGAAGGGGCTATGGAAAAAGCAGGACTTCCTCTTTCGGGTAAAATCACCCTTTACGATGGAAGAGGTGGCCAACCCTTTGATCAGCCGATCAGCGTGGGCTATATCTATATGATGAAGCTGTTGCACCTTGTCGATGATAAAATCCATGCCCGCTCTACCGGTCCCTACTCTTTAATTACTCAGCAACCCTTAGGCGGGAAGGCCCAGTTTGGAGGGCAGCGCTTTGGAGAGATGGAGGTTTGGGCTCTGGAGGCTTATGGCGCCGCTCACGCTTTGCAAGAAATTCTAACCGTTAAATCGGATGATGTTCAGGGCCGGGTTAAAGTCTATGAAGCAATTGTTAAGGGAGAGGATATTCCGGAGTCTGGTATCCCTGAATCTTTTAAGGTGCTAGTGAAAGAGATGCAAAGTTTAGGTCTGGACGTGGAGGTGCTTTCCAGTAAAGGGAGCGAGGTTGAATTGAAAGAACATGAAGACGATGTTTTAAAGACAGCACGAGAGTTGGGAATAGATCTTAAAGGTGAACTTGTTAAGGAAGAATTAAAAGCGGGTCATGAAGAGATGGCCGAAGAACAAGAATAACTTCTTGGAGGTTTTGAGGTGCTTGAGGTTAGCAACTTTGACTCAATCAAAATAGGGCTTACTTCTCCGGAAAAATTCCGGGCGTGGTCTAACGGTGAGGTGAAAAAACCCGAGACCATTAACTACCGGACTCTGAAACCGGAAAAGGACGGACTCTTTTGCGAAAAGATTTTTGGTCCCACCAAAGATTGGGAGTGTTACTGCGGCAAGTACAAGCGGATTAGGTTCAAAGGTATTATTTGCGAGCGTTGCGGCGTTGAGGTGACTCGTTCAAAGGTCAGAAGGAGCAGAATGGGTCATATTGAGTTAGCGGCGGCTGTTTCCCATATTTGGTATTTCAAGGGTGTACCTTCGCGGATGGGCTATCTTTTAGATATTTCCCCCAAGGATTTAGAGAAGGTGCTTTACTTCGCGGCCTATCTTATTACCGATGTTGACAAGGAGCGCCGTGAGAATGACCTTCCGCTTCTGAAACAAAAGCTCGCGGAAGACGTAAAAAGCCTCGAAGAGGAGAAGACTCAAAGAATTAAAGAGATCTCGGAGGAAGGGGAAAGAAAAATAAAAATTCTTCGGGGAGAAATTGAGCCGGAAGAAGGAGAAGCCGTTAAAGTCAAAGCTAGTCCGTCAGTAAATACTGAGGTTAAAAGGCAAACAAAGCGAAATCAAGCCGGGATAAAGGAAGTTGAACAAGATTACAGTGAGGCCGCGATAGCCGTAGAGAAAGTTTTTGAAACCTTCTCCCATCTTAATGCGAAGCAACTAATTACTAACGAGCAGCTCTACAGGGACCTAAGGGAGAAGTACGGAGATTATTTCCGGGGCGGAATGGGGGCCGAAGTTGTTAAAGAGCTTCTTACAAAGGTTGACTTGGAGAATGAAACCAAGAACCTGAAGAAAGGCATAAAGAAAGCTCGGGGGCAAACGAAGAACCGATCCATCAAGCGGCTAAAAGTGGTTTCCGCGCTCAAAAATTCTGGGAATAAACCGGAATGGATGATACTGGATGTTCTTCCGGTAATCCCTCCCGACCTTCGTCCCATGGTCCAGCTGGACGGCGGGAGATTCGCCACTTCAGACCTTAATGATCTTTATCGCAGGGTCATCAACCGTAATAATAGATTAAAGCGCTTGCTTGACTTGGGAGCACCCGAAATTATTGTCAATAACGAAAAGCGGATGCTTCAGGAGGCGGTGGATGCTCTTTTTGACAACGGTAGGAGGGGCAGACCCGTAACCGGGCCGGGAAATAGAGCTCTTAAGTCTCTAAGCGATATGCTTAAAGGAAAACAGGGAAGGTTTCGCCAGAATCTCTTGGGAAAAAGGGTGGACTATTCTGGCCGCTCCGTTATTGTTATTGGTCCTCAGCTTAAGCTTCACCAGTGTGGATTACCCAACGTAATGGCCCTGGAGCTTTTTAAACCTTTTGTGATGAGAAGATTAGCCGAGCTCGGGGAGGCCCAGAACATTAAGAGTGCCAGGAGAATAGTGGAGAGAGCCAAGCCCATAGTTTGGGATATTTTGGAGGAAGTAATTAAGGAACATCCGGTTCTTTTGAATCGGGCTCCAACTCTTCACCGCTTAGGCATTCAGGCTTTTGAGCCGGTGTTGGTAGAGGGTAAAGCGATTCAGGTCCATCCTTTGGTATGCGCTGCTTTCAACGCTGACTTCGATGGCGACCAGATGGCGGTGCACGTTCCTCTTTCTGCCGAGGCCCAAGCTGAAGCCCGGATATTGATGTTATCTACCAACAACATTTTGTCTCCGGCCCACGGGAAGCCTTTATCCATCCCCTCCCAAGACATGGTTTTAGGGACTTTCTATCTAACTATGGAAAAAGAGGGCAGCAAGGGAGAAGGGAAAATGTTTTTCTCTCCCGAGGAGGCTATCCATGCCTATGAATCTAAAGACATTGATCTCCAGGCCAAAATTGAGGTCTATTGGAAGAGTAAAAAAAGGACTAGATTTAAAACTACGGTTGGCCGCATTATTTTCAATCAGGTGTTACCGAAAGATTACCCTTTTGTCAATTCAGAGGTGAACAAAAAAGCAGTCGGGGAAATCGTCGAGAAGTGCTGTAAAATATATGACAAGGTAAAAATCGCTGATATCCTTGATAAAATTAAATCCTTAGGATTTTATTACGCCACTAGAGCGGGGATTACCTTGAGTATTAAGGATGTCGTTATTCCTCCTGATAAACAAAAAATCCTTGACGCCCCCGAAGAAGCGGTTGACAAAGTAGAACGGCAGTTTAGAAAAGGGCTTATTACGAACGAAGAACGCCACCAAAGAGTTGTTGATATCTGGACGAAAGCAACCGAAGATGTAACCGAGGCCATGGAGCGGAACTTCGACAAAGTCAACCCTCTTTATATGATGGCTTCCTCGGGAGCTCGGGGAAATATTAAGCAGATCCGGCAGCTCGCGGGGATGAGAGGATTGGTTGCAAACCCCAAAGGGGAGATTATTGACCGTCCGATCAAGGCTAACTTTCGGGAGGGCCTTACGGTCTTGGAGTACTTCATTTCTATTCACGGAGCTAGAAAAGGACTGGCCGATACCGCTCTTAGAACGGCTGATTCCGGATACCTCACCAGAAGATTGGTGGACGTAGCTCAAGAAGTTATCGTCAGGGAAAGAGACTGCGGCACGAAACAAGGTGTCCTGTTGCCTCTCTTTGATGAGGAAGGCAACCCTAACCCAAGTTTATTGGGAAGAACTAATGTTAAACGTATTCTAAAACCGGAGCAAGAACAGCCGCTGCTAGAGACCAACCAGGAGATAAAAGACGCCGACCTAAAAAAGCTAGAGAAGGCGAAGGTTCCCGCGGTCACGGTACGTTCTGTTTTGACCTGCGATTCCAAGTATGGTATCTGTCAACTTTGTTATGGTGGTAGCCTTGCTGAAGGGAGACTGGTTGAAATAGGAGAGGCGGTAGGGATAATTGCAGCTCAGTCTATTGGGGAACCAGGAACGCAGCTTACGATGCGTACCTTTCACACCGGGGGAGTCGCCGGCGAAGATATCACCCATGGTCTTCCGCGAGTTGTTGAGCTATTTGAAGCCA
>DATBWY010000051.1:0-23848 GCA_036514555.1 Candidatus Subteraquimicrobiales bacterium | reverse complement strand
ATGGAAAAAATAAGATTTCAAAAATATGACCGCCACGTAGTGTTGATTCATTTGATAGTTTTGCTCTTTATCCTTGTTTACATACAGCTTCCGGGAGTACAGTATAATAAGATAATTTATCTTTCTTTGCTGTTTGGAGCTTTTTTTACTCTTATTTACCACTATCTTCTTCCCAAAAAATATGTCGGTGCCAAGAAATACCTCCTTGAGGCCTTAATAGAAATCTTCGCCATTACCTTTTTTATGGTTAATTCTGGCGGGCACACTAGCTTGTTTTTCTTCTTGTACTTTTTGGTTATCACCGGTTCAGCTTTAACGCTTGGGTCTAGAGTCACTTTCGTCGCCACTTTAGTTATTACCCTTTCTTTTCTTTCTCTTTTCTACCTAGAATATAAGACCGGGCAAATGACCCCCCATTTAACTGAACATTTGATGCACGCGGCTATTCTTACCATCGCTCTGTGGGTCTTTGCTTTTTTGACGGCAAGCTTATCCCAGATAAACCGAAAGCTTTATGACAAAGAGGCGGGAGCTCGGCGGGAACTGGCAACGATCGCGCAAACTTCGGCGACTATTCTTTCCAGCCTAAATGTCGACCAAATTCTTAAAAAAATTGTGGGTGGTTTGACGGAAGGCGTAGGTTATGATCGTGCGCTGATCTTTTTAATAAATAAGGATAAAAAAACAATCGAGGGTAGATACGCCAGTGGTATTTCCCAGGAAGACGGGGAGAAGATTAAAATTTCCCTTCTTGACGGGAGAGGTTTGCTCTTTAATACAATCTGGAAAGCCAAACCCCACTTAATTAAGAATTTTTTTAGTAACCCCGGTTTTAAAGAGGAGTTCAAGACGGCTGATCTTCGGTTTTCCTCTGAGATTGCGGCGGTTCCTATAGTCTCCCGGATCGATCAAGTTGAGTGCCAAGCTATCACAAAGTGTGATAACACAGAATGTCCTTTATACGTAGGAGTTTCTCCGGAATTATCGACGAGTGAACCTTTAAGCGATAAAAAGAAGATTGAAGAAATCCTAGATTGCCCGTCTTACAAAGTTTTTGGAACCATCCTTGTGGACAACTACAAAAGTAAAAAACCTATAACCGAGGATAATATTGTCTCTTTGCAAATTTTTGCCCAGAATGCTGCCATTGCCATTGAAAATGCGATCCTCTACACCAAACGGGAGAGAGAGGCCGAACAAATTCGCCGCATTAATAAAATTGGAAAAGTGGTTACCTCCAGTCTAAAAATTGAAGAAATATACAGTGCTCTAGTAGCGGAGGTCAAGAGTATCATCCATTTTGATCGGGTCTCTATTTCCTTATTGGATGAGAAAGAAGCCAATGTTGAAAGTTACGCCTTGAGCTCTTCCGGCCAGATCATTGAGAAGAAAAGAATAAAACCAAAAGAGGTTTGTTGTGCGGAATGGGTTACCAAGCATAAAAAACCTTTACTTCGCCAGGACCTAGGAGGAACAGTCCGTTTCAAGGATGATGAACTAATCGCTTCCCAGGGTATAAACACTTGTTACTCCTTGCCATTGCTTGTCAAGGATCGGGCTATCGGAACTTTCTGCCTATATAGCAAGAAAAAAGCGGCCTATTCTCAAGAAGATTTAAAAGTCCTAATGCCCATTGCGGAACAGCTGGCCATCGCTATCGAAAATGCTATTCTTTACGAAAAGACCAAACACTTAGCGATAACTGATTCTCTGACGGATCTTTATAACCATGGTTATGCGCGTAAGTTTTTGGCTCGTGAATTTACCCGAGCTAGCCGCTATAACAATAGTTTATCAGTGGTTATGATGGATATTGATGATTTCAAGAATTATAATGACTCCTATGGCCATCCTAAGGGAGATAAGATTTTGGTGAGAGTGGCCGAAATTCTAAAAGAAAACGTTCGTGATATTGATATCGCTGCTCGCTACGGGGGTGACGAATTTATTTTAGTTCTGCCAGAAACCGGGCTCGACGGAGCCCAAATAGTGGCTGAAAGAGTCGAAAAACAGGTCAGAGAAGAGAAAATTTTAACTCGAGATAAAAAAATAGTTCAGGTGACCATAACAGCCGGTATCGCGTCCTACCCTTCAAACGCTAAAACCGCTGAAGATTTGATTCAAAAAGCCGATGATTTTCTTTATGGAACGAGGAAGATTAAGAATAGCTCGCTTACCCAATAAAACCCCTTCTTAGAGGCCCAGATCCGTCCTGCTTCGTTATGACTATGGCTTCGGTAATAATAAACTTCCTAAAACCCCTTAATATTACTGGCACAAGCTTTTTGGAAGGCACCATTTGATACGACATAAGAGATTATCACTAAAGTTTCCCCGTTTTAACCCGATAAAGTAAAAGGAAAAAAAAGTTGTTTTTGGTCCCTTTTAAAGGTGGAATTAGGTTGGAAACGAAGAAAAATAAGGTTCAAGATTATGAACGGCTAGGGACTATTACGCGTTCAGTTCTTTTAATTTTTGTCTTTTTATTTGTGTTATTTCCCGAGACCGAAATCAATCGGCAACTCCTTGCCGCTCTCCTGATTGTGGGTGCTCTCTACATACCTACTTATCATTTTATCTTTGTTCGTAAAATTCTTCCGACTAAATACTCTGAAACCAAACAGATATTTTATTTTAGTCATCCGATAGATGTTATTGCTGTCACCATGGTTGTTTTGTTTTCCGGCGCTCACCTAAGTCCCCTTTTCTTTTTGTACTACATTGTGATTGCGAGCATTGCTTTACCTTATGGAAAAAGAGCTGGTTTTTTCGGTGCAACCGCCACTTCCTTGGCTTTTTCTATCGTTTATGGCTTAGAGTTTTTATCCGGAAGTCTAGCACACTTACACTGGCAGCACACCTTACACTTTTTAATTGAAATCGGTTCCTTTTGGGTGGTTGCTTTTTTAAGTGGTAACATCGGTCAGATTTTGGAGAGGTCCTTAAAGGAGCAAGCTGCTCTAGCGCTTCGGAACGAGCAGCTTTTTCGGCTCCAGAAGAAAGAAGCTCAGCGCATCGCAGTCATAAATAGCGTTAGTAAAATGGCCAGTTCGACTCTGGATATGCTAAAGGTATGCACCAAGCTGGTGAGAGAACTAAAGAAAATTGTTGATTTTGATCGGGTCTCTATTTCCTTATTGGACGAGAAAGGAAGCAATGTTGAAAGTTACGCCTTGAGCTCCACCGGGGAAGTAATTGAAAAAAAAGTAGTCATACCCAAAGAAGTCTGCTGCGCCGAATGGGTTACCCGGTACAAAAAACCTTTAATGCGTCCGGATTTGGCGAAAGGTATTCATTTCGAGACCGATGACACCATCATGGCACAGGGGATCAAAACCTGTTTTTCTTTGCCCCTGGTCGTGAGAGACAAGGTGATTGGCACCTTCTGCCTTTATAATAAAAAAAGAGGGGCCTTCAATGACGATGATGTAAAAATTTTGGTTCCCCTAACCGAACAGCTTTCGATTGCTATTGAAAATGCAAAACTGTACGGGAAAGTGAAGCAGCAGGCGGTGACCGATCATCTAACAGGCTTGTATAATCATAGCTATTTTCAGCATTTTCTGTCCAACGAGCTTGCTCGGGCGAAACGTTATCAAAGGCCTTTATCAGTGGTTATGCTTGACCTCGATGGTTTCAAAGGCTATAACGATAATTTTGGCCATCCTGAGGGGGACAGGATTTTGAAGAAGGTCGGTGAAATTTTACAGAAAAATGTGCGGGATTCTGACATCGCAGCCCGGTACGGAGGGGATGAGTTTATTTTAGTTTTGCCAGAGACAACTATTCAAAAAGCAAGCACCGTTGCTGAAAGAATTCAGGATCAATTTAAAGAAGAAATTCCTGATGAACCACATTCTAAATTAGGCATAAGTGTAGGCGTTGCTTCATTTCCAACGATAGCGACTAGTAAAAGTGAGCTCATCAAGATCGCCGATGACTTTCTATACGGCACAAAGAAGGTTAAAAAACGAAAGATCGTGGGCACGATAATTTCTTGAATTTTTCCCTCTTCAGGTTGCCGAAATTTATTTTTTTCAGTAAAAACGGACGAAGTTTATCAGTTTGGACACTTATTGCAAAGTTAAATTACGAATTGTGTTACAATAATGCCGTGAAGTTCTATCTTAGGGTTAGATAAATCCTTTAGATGAGCTCTTGCGCCGTTATCAATAAGAAGATCGTCATGAAGAGCATTCAAAAATATGTAATCGGAAGTAGTCTAACATTGCTGTTTCTGGTTTTAATAATTTTTATGTTTTTGAGTCGGGGCTGTCCTGTTAAGCCGGCTGCGGCCGGGTGTCTTCGTTGTCACGGAGAACTTGAAGAAAAATTGAAACTGAGTAATGCTCACCCTCTTTTTAAGGACAAAGCTTGCCTTAGCTGTCACAATTCCCACCAAGGACCTCAGAAACAAGCAGGTTTAAAGAATCCTCAAAAAACACTCTGCGTGAAGTGTCATAGGGATCAACAGGCCGATTCTGAAAGAAAGAAACTTCACCCGCCTTTTGGTTCCATTTTTGAAAAAAAGGGGAAGTGCACTACTTGTCACGATCCTCATGCTTCTGAATTTCAAGCCATCTTAAAAAAACCGCAAAAAAAACTGTGTTTAGTTTGTCATCCCTCGATTGCCCCGTTTGCGGCCTACGATTCGCAAAACTTGCACCCACCCTTTGGAGTAGTTTTGAAGAAAAACGGAAAGTGTACCGTGTGTCATAATCCCCACGGCTCCGACAATGCTTCCGTGTTAAAGCTTCCTCAACAGTTTCTGTGTCGAATGTGCCATCCCTCGATCGCTGGACTTTTTGAGGCACCTTTCCAACACAAGCCTTTCACTGAGGGGAAATGCACAAGATGTCATAATCCTCACGGCTCCATTTACGTTCGTTTTTTAAAGAGTCCCGAACCTACAATCTGTTTCACCTGTCATGACGCTGGACGTGAAGATAAGGCCCCGGATATCTTAAGCCAAGTTTCAAACAGCGCTTCCCATCATCCCTTGTTGGAATCAGGAAAAGCAACCGGACAGATGATTGTTTGCACCCAGTGCCACCAAGACATCCATGGTTCTCTTTATGTAAAACTATTGGGAGATTCTGGCAATAAATTCTGCTACCGCTGTCACCTAGAAAAATCAGAGTTCTTTGAGGGAATCGGTCACGGCAAAGATTCCCGGATGCCCTTGCCGGTGAGTGGCACGGAAATTAGGTGTCTGGCCTGCCACGAGAGTATTCACGGTTCAAATTTTGAGAGACTTTTTGTAAAACACCCGGTAGCCCGGTGTCTCGAGTGTCACGAGACAAAAAATGGGCCTTCCGATACACTGCCGAAAATTGGGCCAAAAGGCCACCGTCATCCCATGGCTTTTGATGAGGCAGGTTTAAAGGATCCACTTAACGGCAGGGAAATGTCTTGCTACTCTACCTGTCACAATCCTCACGGAACCGGAAAAGAGAAGTTATTGCAAGTCCCGTCGCCATTTTCTTTGGAGAATCTGGATAAATTCTGTCGCCAGTGCCATTTAAAAGCAGGTATCGGATTTTAAGCCAATATCCCGGAAAAGGATTTTTTGCAAACTTCCCTAATATGTTATTATCTGTTCGAATATTTTTGGGTAAAAAGGAAAAAGATGCCAGAAAATGAAACGCTCAAAAAAACATCTTCTAAAAAAGCTGGTCTTCCACTCATGATCATTACCATTCTTGTGTTAATTGTCGTCGTTTTTATGGGAGTCGTGGTGATCTTGGGGGTCTTCAGAGAACCTGTCCCTCGAACGCCGGTCGAGAAAGAAATTCTTTCCTGGAAAGAAAAGGTTAGTAGAAATCCTGATGATGTTCTTAATCATAAAAACCTTGCTCTTGCTTATTTAAGCGCCGGCCAAGAGAGATTAGCCAAGGATGAATTTGAGATCGCCTTAAAACTGAATAAAAATTTTTATGATGCCAATCTAGGTTTGGCTCTTGTTTTTCAACAAGAAAAAAAATTCGACTTAGCTATTAAGGAACTAAAAAAGGTTTTAAGGAAAAGACCTGAGCATTCCGAGGCTAGTTTTCAGTTAGGAAGAATTTATTACCGGCAGAAAAAGTATACCTTGGCTCAGGAAGCCTTCCAAATAGTTCTCAAAACCGAACTTGAAAACGCTGATGCTCACTACTATTTAGGTCTTACTTACCAAAAAACAAAGGATGATAGTTCGGCAGCGAAAGAGTTCGAAGAGGCCTTAAAATATTTTCCAGGCCATAAAGCGGCCAAGGATGCCCTGACACGCTTGCAGAAATAATCTCTGTGTTGTTTGCTGGACCGCTGATTAAAATTGTAACCTAATCTATCTTGGAGGTTAATTGAGAGAAAGAAGAGCCCTCTTAACCATTTTAGGAATCCTCCTCATAATTCTTGCCGTTTTAATTTACCTTTACTTAACCTTAGTTCGTCCCGTTCAGCTGAGCCAAAGGGCTGAGATCACCCCGGGGATGAAGCATATTTTTACTATCTACGGTTATGGATCTAAACCCGAGGAGCATTTTAACAGGCCTCATGGGGTAGCCGTAGATAAGAAAGGAAACTTCTATGTAACAGACACGAATAACCACCGAATTCTCGTTTTTGACAGTAGAGGGCGATTTCTCAGAAAGATTGGGAAAGCGGGCGCCGGTGAAGGTGAGATTCGGTATCCCTTAGGGCTCGCTATTGCTCCTAATGGTGATATTTATGTAGCCAGCCGAATGCTTTCGAAAATAGTTGTATATAATCAAGAAGGTAAATTTTCGAGGGAAATTAAAGAGGCAAATCCCCTTGCTCCCTTTGTTAGCAACCGTGAACTTTATGTGGTAACCGCCGGCCAATTGGTGTTTTTTGATCTAGAAGGAAATTTAATTAAAAGGTGGGGAAGACAAGGAAGTTTTGTTGGTGAGTATGATTTCCCTGGAGGTATTTTTGTAGACATAAAGGGAAACATCTATATTTCTGACTCTAATAACGGGCGCCTTCAGGCCTTTGATAAAAAAGGAAGCCTTCTTTGGGTAACCAAGAGTAAAAGTCTTTTTGGATTGCCGGAGGCAATTGTGGGAGATAATAAAGGCCGCCTTTTTGTTGTTGATGCTTTTGATATGAAAATTAAGGTTTTTCGAGTTCAGGATGCCCAAAAAATAATTGAACTTGGCGATAGTGGTCAGGACGATGGACAGTTTTACTATCCCTCTGGTCTGGCTTACGCTGGGAACGGCATTTTCTATATTGCTGACAAATTCAACCACCGGGTTCAAAAAGTGAGAATTACTCCACCTCGACTCCGGAAGTAGATTAAATGTTCTTAAGCAGAGTGGAATTTAGAAGTGCTGCCGTTTCCGATTTATTAGGCGGCCAATTTGGCGTTTGCGTAGCAGCCGAGAGTCCCCTATTTGAGGTATTTTTCGTAGAAAAATAATACCCCAAATGAGGTATAGCGTTAGATATTAATTTAAGCTATAATTTGTAGTGATAGACTACTCTAAGTCTAGGTTTAGATTAATTTCTTGGGTTTTATAATTTTATGTACATTTTATAAAGAAAGGAGGGAAATATGCGCAGACGACGTAATGTATTTCTTGTCCTTATTATGACAATTATCTTCACGATGGTTTTAACAACTGTTGCACTAGCCGGTGGGTATCGTCCCTTTGGTAATCAGGGGGAAGAGCTTTACGTTGGTAAATCAGGAGAAGAACTGGGAAAAGGGACGAATCAATACGGTCCTCCTAATGGGCCAGCTGGAGCCCGGAGCCCTCACGGTAACTTTTCTGACTCTACCAATTTTTGCAAGACCTGTCACGCGGTTCACCTGGCAGGTGAGGCGGGATACCTCCCGGGGACTTCAGATCCTAGAGGCGACGCCTGGAGATTGCTTAGGGCGAGCTCAGCCCAGGATGAGTGTGAGTACTGCCACGAGCCGGCCGGAGCCCACACCGTTTTAGTCCAGTATACGTTGAAAAAGCGAAACACTCTTAGCTCTTCGGAATTTGATGACGATCCAATTGTTAACCAACTAGCCTTTGGCGAACACAGCATTGGCGCTAGTTCTATTCCCGACAGTAATATCGATGGTGACGGAGGCAACGACAGCCCCTTGCCCGGGGCCGCGGGTTTAACTTGTAACACGTGCCACAGTGTGCACGGCGCTAATACTTTACTCGGAGTTGCCGCCGCCAGTGACTGGCAGAATAAAATCCTAAGAATAGATCCCGCCGGAAACGGCGGTACCGTGGCGAATGGTATAAGAGACATTCCAGCAGCGGATCCTACGCATCCCGGCTATGCTGGTACCCCAATTAACGCTAATACAGTTATTATGGGTTTTTGTGGGGACTGTCACACCCTCAACGTCAGCTGGACCGATGCAACCGACGTACGAACGAATCCGCACGCCCACCCAATGAACACCGATGGAGTCGTTGAAATAAATGGAGTACCAACAGCAGTGTCTGATCAAATGGCTGCGGAATGCAAGAGTTGCCACGCGGCGCGGAGTACGGCAGATGGTGGACCGAGTAATTTTCCACATCAGAGCGTCAGCCATAAGCTCTTATACGATGGGCCTTCCATGCCGCCTCCTCAAGTAGGTTACCAACCGCCGCAGTATACGCTCGATGCAGGAGTTGATATCACTGATGCCGGTAGGCAACTGCCCTCAATGGACATGGTATGTCTCAAATGTCATGGTGGCTTAGTTGGTATCACCTTTTAATGACGGTAATAAACTGAGCATGTGAAGCTGCAACAAAAAGCCCCGCTAGTAGCGGGGCTTTTTGTTGACACCCAAGTCATGTGCGAGGGAGCTAATAAATTTGTTTAACAAAAAAATAACTTATTTTTTTGTTATTCGTTTTTTCCGTCTCGCTGATGCAAGAAGAGCTAGGATTACAACGAAAATCAGGATAATCAAAAAAAGAGCGGTTAAAATGCCGACAACAAGAAAAGTCTCCTGAGGATTTTTTTGCGGATTTTTAAGCACTGAGATAAATTTTTCGGGGCTCAAAAGTTCAAATATTTTATTTTCAGCCAATTTTTTCAACGGAAGCATTTGCCCGATTTTCTTAAATAATTTCATCTAGAGCTGTTTCAAAGGCCACGGTTTTTGTGTTTTAGCGCATTTTAAATAAGGAAACATTTATTAAGGCTCATGGTATCAGAAATATATTGTTCCTGGGAGGTCTTCTGCTATTTTATTTTGCGAAAAGCAGGAGATATCCTCCGTTGTTAGAGAAGAGTTCTAGAACGAAAAGAGATAAGAACCCCTGGAGCTGTTTAGGCGGTGGATGTAAAAAGCGTTTTAAGTGGTTGAATTTGATATTTTTTTTAAGGTGACCGATATTTATATTAGGCATATACAGGAAAATTTGCGCACGAAGTATTTAAATCTTAACGGTCAAATTTTAGATAAAACGGCGCAAAAAAACCTACTTCCTTGATTGAAATCTCAAGGCAAAAAATTTTCGGGAGGGGTTTTGAAAAAATTTTGGCTAGTTTTCTGGGGTGTCCTTGTTGTAGTAGGCTTTTTACTTTGGTTTTTGAATAAAGCAGAACCTCCAAAAGGCCCGAATTTTCTTTTTAATATTTTAGGAGAACCAGAGAGAGTGCTGGAGAGACCTTTGGCTGTAGCTAGCCAAGGAGGCCGAGTTTTTGTGGCTGATAGTGCACAGGGGGAAATTCAAGTGTTCGATAAATGGGGTAAGTTTCTATTTCGCTTTCCGGCTGCTTCAAGCAGCACCTCTTATCCGGTCGGAATAGCTCTTAATGAAGAAGGGAGAATATATGTGTCAGATCTTCGGAGCCGACGTTTGTTTGTGTTTAGCTCTGACGGAAAGCACCTGTCAGATTTTCCCCGAGATAAAAAGGTTTTAAAAAGACCCTCAGCCATAACTTTTGCCAACAATAAACTTTATCTTACCGACGTCGGAGATCACCGGGTTAAAATTTTCGATGCGGCGGGAAAATTAACGCTTCAATTTGGTCAGTTTGGGACAGGCAGCGGAAGATTTTCTTACCCCAACGGAATTGCTGTTTCCCAAAAAGGTCTCATTTTCGTTGCTGACTCCAATAACCACCGAATACAAGTTTTTAACCAAAACGGCAAGCTAAAGAAAATTTTTGGAAGGAGAATCCTTACCCTTCCTCGAGGCGTTGCCTTAGACCAATTTGAGAGGGTGCATGTGGCTGACACCTTAGGCTTCAGAGTGTTTGTGTTTAGTACCAGAGGAGATTTTCTGTTTTCGTATATGCCGCCTCGCTTAAAGCAGTCACTTCCCCAAGGCCTAGCTGTTGACATTAATTCTCGCCGAATTTATGTTACTGATCGTTTAAACACGTGGGTGTCCGTTTGGGAGTACTAATTTTTTGTGATTACGCGGCCACAAATTGCATTTTTTAGGGATTCAGTTTATAGTTTTAAGTATAATATTGAACAGTTTAAGTGGGATTTTTATATGGTTTCACTTTATCTCAGAAGATTCGTAAAAGAACTTGTCCTGGTTTTTTCTCTGTCTCTAACTGCTCTTCTTTTTTATGCCACAGTAGCTTGGGCTATTAATTCCCCAACTAACCTAAATGTTCAAGCTGACCCTGATCCAGGCCGTAATATTAATTTAAACTGGTCGCCGGCGACAGAGGCGGTTAAGTATAATCTTTACCGAGGCTTGTTTCCCTTGACCGATGCCAATTTGGGAAACTCAGAAATGATCTTTTTTTCCATTTCTACCCCTAACTACACCGACTCCACGGGAATTGTTGGAGAAACTTATTACTACCAGGTAACCGCAGTCGATGTATTTGGTGCCGAAAGCCTTGTTTCCACTTCTGTTACAAATGACAACGCCACCATTTCGGGAAAAGAATTTCCCCACCGCGGCTTTGGGAACTTGACCAATCTCTGTAAAGACTGTCACAAAGTGCATCGGGCAGCAGCTGTGACGCAGAAGATTTTACGCAGGGGCCCTGAGATTGAGGTTTGCTATACTTGTCATGATGGGACAGGCTCGGACTATAATATCCAAGCTGGTTTCGAAGGCGAGGCTGCTCATGATACGCGCATTGCGGGAACCCTTGGGTCTAATATCAAGTGTTCACACTGCCATTACGCTCATGGAACGGGTTTTACCCGGATGACTCTGGAAAAAGAGGAGAATCTTTGTTTTGCTTGTCATCGTTCCGGAGGAACCTCTCTAGCTGACGGGGTTGTTTATACCGCCCCCGATATTATGTTCACCTTTCAAACTTTTGAGGCTCTAAACAATCCTCTAAATGGAGTTTACTACGCTCATCCTGCGAGTAGTGTATATCTCCACACAAACAGTCAAGATGAAAATGCCAGTCAAGGACAGGGATATTGGGGTATGCTCAGCAATACACGGCACGCCGAGTGCCTAGACTGCCACAATCCGCACCAGGCTAAAGCAGGGTTGACCGCGCTGGGAGCTAATATAGCTCCTCCGGCGTTAAGAGGTGTCAGTGGCGTCCAGGTGACGAATAGCGCCGCTGGGACAGTTCCCGCCTACACCTTTATAGAAGCTATAGCTTTTGAATATGAACTTTGCTTTAAATGCCATTCCTCCTTTAATTCCTCTTGGAACACCGCTCCGCCTTGGGATCCTGTCTACGGAATAAGGAGAGATAAGGCAGCCCAGTTCAATTTCAACAATCCTTCTTACCACCCTGTGGAAGAAAACGGGAAAAATTTAGGAGTCAGAGACGAGGCTTTTACCGTCGGTACTCCCTGGAATCCCACTGCTGGCGATGATCCTGATTACGGATTCAATACCGCCGGCAGCACGGATCCTGATTATCCTGGAAAAATAGCTTGCTCACAATGTCACCGCAACGGTGATCCTTTAGGAGCCCAAGGTCCTCATGGCTCCAGTACTCAACAC
The DNA here is from genome assembly GCA_036514555.1 of Candidatus Subteraquimicrobiales bacterium. Taxonomy (GTDB): domain Bacteria; phylum Actinomycetota; class Aquicultoria; order Subteraquimicrobiales; family DATBWY01; genus DATBWY01. Next base: position 11,951 of record DATBWY010000051.1, on the reverse strand, counting down.
ATTTTAAAGAGGCCATTCTCGTACGCGATAAATGACCTCCTTCTTCCCATAGAGAGCCAGCTTTTAACCGGGCAAAATGATCTTTGTTTTGAGTGCCACAACGTGAATGTTTATTTTGAAGAAGTCGGCCAATCAAGCAGCAGATTCGGGGGAAATCATCCTCTCCATGTAAAAATTCGGGGAATTTCCTGTTTTGCCTGCCACGATCCCCATGGCCGCGAGGATACTGCCCATTTAATTAGAATAAAGGAACCATCTGAAACAGCCGGAATCGTGCAGTTCGAGCATTTTCCGGCTGGAGACCCCAATTTCCCAAGCGGTGGAGGGAGATGCTGGGCTACCTGCCACGGCACTCAACCAGATCCTCCCTTTTATATTTCAAAGGATTATCAAAACCTGTACCCTTAATACCACATAGCTCAAGCGCTCTAAGTTTCTAAAGCACATCATCTAAAACTCAGCTCTTAAAACCAGGGAATTTAAAAAAGAAAATCAGGATAACCATCAAGTTATTTGCTGGAAAAAGGAAGGCTAAAGATAGCGGTCACCAAAACTATTTAAAAACAGCTATGAATCACCGGTTCCTTGATATTGAAGTACACTCCACTCAAGCCATCTACCGCAAGCATTTATGAAGTTACACCACATGTCACCGACAAAGACTCCGCGGCTTATCAAGAGCGACGAGGGCATAACCGCTTTAAGCGGCGATTAGCCCGATCTCCGACCATTTGTCACTTAAAGAAGCTGGTGTAGTGTGGTAAAGACAGGCAATGGCTCTTAAGTCTTCTTCCCGGATAGAGATAACTTTCTCGTTGAAGTCTCCCCGTTGGAAGCGAATAAGCTCCAAATACTCCATTAAAGGCGCTTTCTCCCTTTTAGACAAGGTCTGTAGGGCCTCAAGGTTTATTTGGATCTGCCCTCGAGGGCTCCAGGCTTCCCGGGATTTTTTGTCTTTTTCCACCAAGAAAAAGTCTACCGGAGCCTCATAGAATCCGGCCATCTCATACAAACGAGGTACCGAAACATTTCTTTCTCCCCGCTCGTAAGCTCCGACAATTGAAGCCTTGAACCGCTTCTTTGATTTGGCCTCCACCTCTTGAAGGCTAAGGCCCTTTTGGAGACGAACTTTCCTAAGTTGCTCTCCTACCATTTTGGCGTAATTATTAGGCATTGTACCCCCCTCCCTTCTAAAAATTATAGATCTTCTTAGCTTCCCCACTAAAAATTGTTTACTTTACCTTATTTTATGATAACAATAAAGAAGTGTCAACACATTTACTGTCAGTGACCATATTAAATATATTTTCCGGAATTAAAAACATTTCTCAGAAAAATTCCTTAATGTTAATATACTTACTATTGGTTAAAAATCCTTCTATTTAATTAAAGGTTTAACTATGCGAGTTATTGAGCGGGATCTTGTTGATATTAGAGAGCTCCTAAAAAAGGAGACTTTGCCGGAAAAAAACCTGTTTGATACCTTATGGGAAAAGGAGCTCTCTTTAGCCTTTTGTACTTTGCTTTCGGGAAATTTTGGAAGGTATGAATATGGCAAGCTTAAACCGGCAGCAGCCGCCATGGAACTTTTAAATTTGGCAGTGGGCAGGCACTATTACGAGCTACAGGATAAGAGACCCATCCCCAAAAAAGTTCAGGTTGATCTGGCCCTTATATCCGGAGATTACTACTACGCGAAGGCAATTATATTGGTGGTTCCTCTAGGGAAAGAAGTAGTAAGAATTGGAGCTAATGCGATTGCTAAGGTGTCTGAAGGAGAAATCACTGATGAAACTACTTCTCCAAGCTCGGATTTCCAAAGATTTTGTGATAAAATAAGGCTGAGATCTGCGCTTTACGCTGCCTCGTTCGAACTGGGATGCTTGCTAGGTGATGTTATTTCTTCCCTTTCACATCAGTTAAGTAGGCTCGGGGAGTGTTTGGGGGCTCTTACGCTGTTGAACGGCGCTGAAAAAGTCCTGCCCGAGTGGCGATCCTTAGCTACCAAGAGTTTTCAAGAAGAGAGCTTGAAGATTTTGGATATTCTTCCCAAAGGAAACGGGCGGGATACTCTGCATGGATATGTAACCAAGAGATACGAGCCCTTTTTTAACGAGGTTTAGATGAGCCCCAACGATCCTCTATCCCCAACAATAAAATCGGCCCTAGAAAAAGTCGAAGAGGAACTGGCCAAAGTTGTTCTTTCCGGCAGCAGAAGTTTGACTGAATCTTCTTTAAGCACACTGCGTGCGGGGGGTAAACGTCTGCGTCCGGCCCTGGTCCTGGTTTCTGGGCTAAGCGGCCGATATTCTCTGGAGGCGTTGCTTCCGGCGGCTCTCGCAGTTGAGCTTATCCATATGGCTTCTCTTATCCATGACGACATACTGGATGAAGCCAAGACGAGGAGGGGTTTGCCCACAGTTAATCACCTGAAAGGAAACAGAGCAGCCACCGCCACGGGAGATTTTCTTTTCGCCACCGCTTTTTTGCTTCTGTCAAAGGCCGGTAACAGTTGGGCTATTGAGATTATTGCCAAAGCATCTCTGGCGCTTTCCCTCGGGGAGCTCTGGGAGGTGGAAACGGCCTTTTCCGCCTGGCAGTCTCTAAATGAATATTTGACTAAGGTTCGGAACAAGACCGCAGCTTTATTTGCTGCTTCCTGCGAGGTGGGAGCTCTTCTTTCAGGAAGTGATGAAAAAGAAGTAAAAGCCCTTCGGGCATACGGCGAATATCTTGGGATGGCTTTCCAGATTTTTGATGATATTCTTGATTTTTCAGGAAAGGAAGAAAATTTAGGAAAGAGTGTGGAAACCGACCTTAAAGAGGGTGTAATTACCATGCCCCTTCTGTATGCTTTGCAAGAAGAAAAAATAAGAAGCGATTTGATTCAAATTATAGAGAATCCCCCTCTGACCGAGGACAAAATCAGAAAAGCGAGGGAAATGCTTTATGAGACGGATGCGCTTGAAAAAAGCAAGAAGGAAGCGGCCAATTACGTTAGTCGAGCTCTTGCAGCGGCCCAACAGGTTTCCAATCAAGAAGCCAGAAAAAATTTGACCACAATCGGCAATTTTGTTATTGAACGCCATCACTAGCAAAAGGTCTCTTTGAGATTTAAGAAAGATAAAATAATTCTTGAAATACAGGAGTTATCAATGATACTGGCGGCCAGATGGATTTTGCCAATAACTCGCGAACCACTTACGGACGGCGCCGTTTTAGTTGAAAAGGGCAAGATCAAAAAAGTTGGCAAAAAAGAGGAGATTTTAAGAAGTTTTCCGCGAGAAAGAGTCTTAGATTTTGGTGAGGCCGTTCTTCTGCCTGGTTTCGTCGACACCCACACCCATCTAGAATACGCCGTTTTTCGGGGTTTATGCGACGATTTAAGCTTTGTTCCTTGGAAAATTCAAGTAACAAAGAAAGAACGGAAGCTGAACCCAGAAGACTGGGAAATTTCGGCAAAACTGGGTGTTTTAGAGGCTATTCAGTCCGGCATTACCTGTGTGGCTGACACTACGAAGTCCGAAGCGAGTCTAAAAATTCTCACTGAAGCGGGTTTAAGGGGGGCTGTTTTTTACGAGATTGTAGGAATGGACCCCGCCCAAACTGACCATATTTTGGCCGAAAGCAAAGCAATTGTTTCTAAATGGCAAAAGGCGGCCGACTCTGATCTTATTCAAGTAGGACTTTCGCCCTATTCTGTATATACCGTTTCCCCCCCTCTTTTTAAGGCTGTAAGCAGGTGGGCTAAAAAGAACAACTTACCAATCTCTCTCCACTTGGCCGGTTCTAAAGACGAGTACCTTTTTGTGCAATATGGTTCGAGCGAGCTGGCCACGAAATTTCGGGAGCTCATGGGTTGGGGAGAGTTATTGTGGCAACCCCTCGGGGTATCTCCGGTTAAATACCTAGAGCAATGGGAAGTCTTTAAGGGAAGAGCGATCGCGGTGCACTGCGTTCAGGTTGACGACGCTGATCTGGATATTTTGGAGGCTAATAATGTCGCTATTGCCCACTGCCCGAAGTGCAGTGCCAAATTGGGGATGGGAGTGGCCCCTTTAGCCAAATTTCAGGAGCGCAAGTTGAAAGTGGGATTAGGCACCGATAGTCCGGCGAGCAACAACACCATGGATATTTTGGATGAAACCAGAACAGGGCTGCTTTTACAGCGAGGGGTCAATCAATCGGTTAATAATCTGGGAGCCAAAGAGTTTTTGATGATGTCGACTTTAGGCGGAGCCGAAGTTTTGGGTATCGAAAATAAGGTAGGCTCTCTGGAAGAAGGGAAGGAAGCTGATATAATAGGAGTTGAGATCTCTCATAGCCATCAAATACCTGTCAGAGATCCCTATTCGACCTTAGTTTACACGGCAAGCCAAGAAGATATTATGTTCACAATGGTCAAAGGGAAAATTCTCTATCAAAAGGGAAAGGCGAGTATCTTAGCGCAGGAGGATATTCGGGCGCAAGTTGATAAAGTTCGCTCCAAGCTATATTAAAACTCCTGCTTATTCGGTGCACAGTTTGAACAATCTTAGCGATGAAAAAAAGCGTTAAAATGGCCCAATTTTAAAGGAAAAATAATGCGAGAGGTTGGCAAGGTTTTACGCCTCGAAAGCGGATTAGCTGTGGTCGAAGTTCCTCGTTCGGAGGCTTGTCGCTACTGTCGGGGCTGTTATTTGGGCCTTGATCGTGATAAAATGCTGGCGGAGGCAAAAAATCAACTTCAGGCTAAAGTTGGAGATGAGGTTGCCCTGGAGATGGAGCCGGAAAAATTTGTCACCGCGGCCTTTGTAATTTACTTGATTCCCGTTATTTTTCTAATAGTAGGTTACTTCACCGGAGATTTTGTGGCGAATATCTTGAATATTAGGGGGGCCTCGGTGGGAATTATTTTTAGCCTCGCTCTTTTTGCCCTGGCTTATGTTGCGATTGGCGCGATTGATAGGAGAGCCAGGCTGAGCGGTCGGTTCGACCCAAGAATCGTCGAAATTTTAAAGAGGGCTAAGACAGGAGTGAAAGGTGCTGCTGAATAAGAGAAGAGCTTCTTTGTTTACTAAGGCGATCGTCATAATAGTTGCCCTCTCTTTTATCCTCTGGTTTGTCCTTTCTCTAATTCCTCTACCGCGATAAACAACCCCAGAATAAACCTTATCCTTTATTATTGAAAAAACTAGCACTTTCTACGAGCCTATGAGCAACTTGAGACGAGAGCGAGCTGAAGGGTGGGCGAAAAGGAGTTCTTAATCTTAAGAGCTAGGGATTTTTTTGGTTACCTTTTCCATCTCGACCACGGGAGGAGGGTAACTTTGCCAGATTTCTTTGAGGTTTGAGCCTAATTCTCCGGGGGAAACATTTTCGGTAAGAAAATCGACGAACTCTTTAGAAGCAGATTGATATTTGAGTGATACCTCAAGGTTCACAAGGCCGATTCCCGCTGGAATCGAAAAGTTATAGCTAGTTTCGTCCTTTTTTTGGGGGGGAATACGATTGTCAGAGACAATACTGTCATTAAGAGCGAGGTGAAAACTTTTCTTAACGGTACCATCAGGCTGTTTGATGCCGGGGACAATTTCATACACCTTTACCGGGCCGCCATCCGTCGCGGTCCTTGACAGTTTTCCGGAGGCATCCATGGCCCCAGACTCAAAAATTATTATTCCCTGAGCGTCTCGGGCGATCACGTGCAGCCACATCAAGCGGCCTTCCGGGAAGCCGGTGGGGAGTTTATGTCCAGCTCCTTCGTTGAAAACAGTAACTTTTAGATTCAATTGAGACTCTTCTTTGTGAGCCCCCACCGATAATTTAGCGGCCGACTGGAGCATCTTGATCGCCTTTTGTTGTTGGTCAGTCGCTCCCAGCACCCCGGTTATCCAAGTGTTGCCACCGGCGAAATCGTGGCGGTAAAAGTTTTTGCGTTCTACTCCAAAAACGGGAATATCAGCTGGATAACCATGTTCTGGTTTCATGTGGCAATCCTGGCAGTGGATCACTTTATGCCCTTCTTTGCCGCTATAGACGCTATTTTGCCACTCATCATAAGTTCTTTCCACCGCTAAACCATTGATGGGATTGGTGACGTTGTGGCAGTCGGAACAAAACTCGCTGGTTGTGTGTAGTTTTGAGTAGGCCGTTCTATGGAAGTTGGAATAGGAGTCTTTATAGGGCCCTCTTTTGATATTGCTATAGAGATCGAGTTTCACCCGAGTATTATCGCCGAGGACCTTTGTGACTCGGTGGCAAAAATCACACTGGATTCCCTCTCTTTCGACCGGGGTCATTTTCGAGCCATCAAATGGAAGTAAATGGTTGGTAAAGGAGGCCAAGGGAGCGTGGCATTTGACACAAAACTTCATCACTTCTTCTTCTTTGCCGATAGTGGCGGCGTCTTTTTGGGTGACTGTTAGAGATGCCAGATAAAGAGGATCATTAAAGGCCTCATTATGCATGGTTCCATTCCAGTCCTGGTAGTTAATGCTGTGGCAAGTGCCGCAGGTTGCTGGCGATACCCATTTGATCTCCTTTTCTTTGGTTTCTGTCTTTTCGGTCTTGCGGGAACTTTCCTCTTTTTTTCTCTGGCAACCAAAGGAAATGGCCAAAATGATTATCAAAAGGGGAATAAAAAAGATTATTAGGGGTAAATTCGGGTGTTTGTGAGATTTCACGTCATTACCTTTCACATTTTTTTTATTTTAACTTAAAATTTTATTAGGAACAAAACCAGCCCTTGAAAAAGGTAGGTAGCACTTTTAATTTAAATCGGTATAAGGTCTTTATGTTTTTAGATCGGGTTGAAGCGGGGCAGAAGTTAGCCGAGAAGCTCCTCAAATACAAGGATATGGGGCCAATTGTACTCGCAATTCCTCGCGGGGGAGTTGTGGTAGCCAGCGAAGTAGCGTCCGCCCTTAGTTGCGACCTCGACTTGGTGATTCCTCGCAAAATTGGGGCTCCTAACAATCCTGAACTGGCAGTTGGTGCCCTGGCCAAGGAAGGAGCGGTCATACTCAATGAAGAGCTAACTAAGAGCTTGAATATTTCTCCAGATTATCTGCGCGAAGAGATTGAGAAGCAGGTTGTTGAGATAAAAAGAAGGCGGAAAGAATACTTGGGTGACCGATCCTCAATAGATCTTCGAGGGAAAACCGTCATTTTAGTGGATGACGGACTGGCGACCGGGTATACTTCGTTAGCGGCCATAAAAGCGGTTAGAGAGGACAAGCCGGAAAAGATTGTTTTATCGGTGCCGGTGGCGCCAAGAGAAGCCATCGAGCGCTTAAAAAATGAGGTAGACGAGCTAATTTGCCTTGAGACGCCGGAGTTGTTCTTCGCGGTCGGGCAATTTTACTATGATTTTTCCCAAACCACCGATGAGCAAGTGGCAGAAATCCTTACCCGGCACCACCAAAATAAAGAGGAAGAAACTTGAAACCTTAAGAGTTCGCGGCCCGACAAAAAATTTGCTTCTTTAAAAGGTGAAAGACGCTGGTATTTAGGTTGATTCTCAAGCTCTTGACTTTTAGGAGGCATTCTTTAATGATAAATATCAGCTAACAAGGTAAAATAATGTTGGGAAGAACGACGATTATTGAATAAATAGGGAGGCATTTAGTGTTTGGGTTGGGACCGTCAGAACTAATTTTGATACTGGTGATAGTGCTCATAATTTTTGGGCCAAATAAACTCCCGGAAATTGGTAAATCAATCCTAAGAACAATTGTTGAGTTTAGAAGAACTTCTCAAGAATTGGAGGAAGAAGTTAAAAAGGGGCTAACGGAGCCTTTTACGGGGGACTTAAAAAAGGTATCTAAAGAGTTAGAGGAGGCCCAAAAGAAAATAACTGAACCTCTGACCGAAGATTTGAGTAAAGCCTCAAAAGAGCTCAAGGAGACTCAAAAAAAGCTTACCGAACCCCTTACGGAAGATATAAAAAAATCCTCTGAAGATCTAGAAAAGGAGTTCAAAGGAGCGCTGACTGAACCTTCCAAGGAGAAAAAAAAGATTGAAAAATCTCCCGAGAGTGAAGCGGGAAAGGTTTTTCGGGAAGTAAAGAAGGAAAAGTAATTGGCTGAGAAAAAAGCTGAGAGAAAAATGACCTTCACCAAGCATCTTGACGAGCTGCGGAAGCGTTTAGTCGTTTCCCTTGTCGTTGTCTTGTTGACCACATTGTTTTCGTATTTCTATGCTTTACAGATTTTAGATGTTCTTGCCCGGCCGGCCGGTGATATAAAGCTTCACTACTTAAGCCCCCTCGAACCGATGGTCGCGCGGTTAAAAGTGGCTATTTTTTCAGGGGTCGGTTTGGCCTTTCCGGTTCTTTTCTACGAATTCTTGGCTTTTGTGTCCCCGGCTTTAAGGAGAAAAGAGAAGAAATACCTCTATCCTGGTCTTTTCTTTGCGCTTATTCTCTTTGCTTCCGGAGTAACTTTAGGCTTTTTATACATCGTGCCCTTAGGTTTTAATTGGTTATTCGGACAGGCCGGAGAAAGACTCGTCCCGACGGTGACGGTTAGTCAGTATATTTCCTTTATAGGCTGGTTCCTCTTGGCTTTCGGGCTTGCTTTTGAGACACCTCTAGTTATTTTTCTTCTGATTAAATTAGGAGTTGTCAAACGGGAAACCTTGCGGAAACAGTGGCGGTATGTCTATGTTATAATCTTGTTTGCGGCTGCCGTTGCCACACCCGACTGGAGCCCCGTATCAATGATGGCGGTAGCTCTTCCAATGCTTATCCTATACGAAGTTGGCCTTTTATTATCCCGTTTTTTCTAAGTTAAAAATGGAGACATAACCAAGTGGAGTCAAGGCATTTATATAGATCCATCACGACGGGTGGCTTAAAAGAAAATATTTTTGGGGGTCTGACCAGGCGAGAATTCATTGGATACTGCACAGCCTTAGCAGCGGCTTTGGGACTTTCTTCTTCTTACGCTCCCAAAATTGCCAAAGCGTTAGAAGAAATACCAAAAAAAACCCCTATTTTTTGGATTCAAAGTCAAGTTTGCAGTGGATGCTTCGTTTCTTTCCTTAATTCTAGCGCACCCGCTCCCACCGATCTCATTCTGGACTCTATTTCAATTCGCTTTTCCCCGAACCTTCAGACGGTCTCCGGAGACCTAGCTCTAGACACTCTAGACGCCGGCTTGAATGAATTGGGTAAACATTATGTTTTGATCGTGGAAGGGGCGGTTCCCCTCAAAGAAGGAGGAAGTTTTGCGCATTACGGGTATAAGAACGGTCAAAAGGGCTCTATTCTTAATTGGGTGAGAAAGATGGCGGCCAAGGCCGAGCTGATTGTGGCCCTGGGGACCTGCGCTTCCTTTGGAGGAATTCCGGCCTCCGGAAAAACCGGAGCTAAGTCGCTGAAGACGGTTTTAGATTCCTCGCTGGTAGAATCGGCGCTGGTTGATATCCCGGGTTGCCCTCCCCATCCTGATTGGTTGGTGGGAACTCTGGTCAAACTTGAATTATTCGGTAAAGAAGAGGTTTTAAAAAATCTGGACCAACACCGAAGACCTAAAGACTTTTACGGGGAGTTGGTGCACGACCAGTGTCCGAGGCGGCACTTTTTTGAGGCCGGAAAGTTTACGAGTGACTGGAACGATCCGACGCAGGCGGGATACTGCCTGTTTAAAAAAGGGTGCAAAGGCCCGGTTACGAGGGCCGATTGCCCGGTTCGTCAGTGGAATGGCGGTTTAAGTTGGTGCGTGGAAGTCAACCACCCCTGCATTGGATGTACTGAACCCCAATTTTACCAGGACCTCAGTCCTCTCTATGAAAGTCTGCCCGATGTTAGCCTTTTGGGTCAGCGATTGCGGCCGGAAACTATCGGTAAAGTGCTGGGGGCGGCTACGGCCATCGGAATTGGAGGACATCTGATGGAAATGGTAGCCACCGGTAAGCTCCCCAAGCGTGACCAAAAACCCAAAAAACCAACGGATTTGAGTAGCGACCAAAGCGATGACTAGCAAGAAACTAAGGTGTGCAGCTAAAAGGCGAGTCTTGGGCTTCGAGAGGAGCGTGAATGGCTGAGAAGTTGGTAATTGATCCCGTTACGCGGGTGGAGGGACATTTAAGAGTAGAGGCAGAAATTGAATCCGGGGTTATTAAAAACGCCTGGGTTTCGAGCAATATTGCCCGCGGTTTTGAACAGATTTTTGTAAAAAAGGATCCCTGGGATGCTCCCCTGGTCGCGCAGCGGGTTTGTGGCCTCTGTGGCGGTTCTCACGGAGTCTGCGGCGTTACCGCTCTGGACAGCCTTTTAGGGGTAGATTTACCCGAAAACGCTCGAATTATGCGGAATCTTCTGATGGGAACAGATTTTATCTCAACCCATATCATCCGTTTTTACCAGTTTATAATCCTAGACTTTATTGATGCGAGCTCCGTTCTTAACTATACCGGGATAGAATCCACTCTTTTAGCCCTAAAGAAAAAGCTGGAAAAAGCGCTCAATAAAGGGGATGCTTACCCTTTTAAGCCGTCCTTTGATGCGGATGAATTGGTAATAAAAGACCCTGCCATGACTACTCTCTTTTTAACCCACTACTTTGAGGCGCTTGAGGTTAGGAAGAAAGCGCACCAGGTTGCGGCGTTGCTGGGGGGGAGGATGCCGGGATTTGTGGGTATTATCCCGGGCGGAGTCACTCATCTCATTAGCGCCGATGATATTGGTGCCATCCGATACTTGCTGTCAAATCTTGTCAAGTGGATTAACAGTATTTTTCTGCCGGATGTCATCGCCTTGGTGACCAGTCCCCTTTTGTCCTATGGTCAGCAAGGAGTCGGTAAAGGGCGCGGTAATTTTTTGAGCGTTGGGGCTTTTGATCTTGATCCGACCGGCCACGAAAGGTTGTTTCCTTCCGGAGCTATTTTTAACGGAAAGCTAAGCGAGCTGGAGCCGGTTGATTCTCGCCGGATCACCGATGATGTTAAGTACTCGTGGTACAATGAGGGCTCCGCCAAACAAGAAGGGGCGGAAAGCCGATTTGACCTCAACAAGAAGAAAGCTTATTCCTTTGTGAAAGCGCCAAGGTATAAGGGAAAAGCGATGGAGGTGGGACCTTTAGCGAGGCTCTTGGTCAAAAAGGATGAAACGCTTGCTAATTTGATGAAAGATTTTGGAATTCAAATTGGAGTTGTCGCTAGGTATGTGGCCCTCGTTATTGAGTGTAAAGTTATTGCCGAGGCCATGGTTGACTGGCTAGATGAACTGTCGGAGAATACCAAAAAGACAAAAAGAATTTGGGATGAAAGAAAGGTGCCCTCGTCAGGCCGGGGAGTGGGGTTGATGGAGGCCCCCTCCGGAGCGCTAAGCCATGTAGTGGAGGTAAAAAAGAGCCGGGTGAACCGTTATCAACTGATTACCCCCACCGCTTGGAACGCCTCTCCCCGTGACAACCAGAACAAGAGAGGACCTTTGGAAGAAGCTTTATTGGGTTTGCCCGTTCCCAACCCAAATAATCCCTTAAGTATATTACGCGTGGTACATTCCTTTAATCTTTGTATGAGCTGTGGGGCCCATTAGCCGCAAGCGTAAAATCAGGAAGATGAGATAATGAGTACGAGGGATCATTCTTTAGTAGTTTTGATCGTCGACTGGGTGTTTATCGCCGCCCTAACAGTCCTTATTTTTTCCGGTTTTTACCTTCATAGCCCCCTTTTTTTCGGGGGGATTGGCAAGGCGCGTTATATCCATTTGGTGCTGAGCTACGTTGTTCTTACCATCCTGGCGTTAAAGATTTATTTTAGGTTGCTGGGACTTAAATCAGGCCTTAAGACTAACTTTGTTACAAGAGCAATCTACAATTCCTGGTTTTTTATTCTCATCTTTCAGGCACTGGTAACTTTTTCCGTTTATTGGGCGCCGTCGTCCTTTGCGGGGGTGAATTCGTTCTTTGGTGGCCTTTCCCGGATGTACGTTTTGCACTATTTTTTAATGTGGATTCTCACCG
>DATBWY010000050.1:0-4958 GCA_036514555.1 Candidatus Subteraquimicrobiales bacterium | reverse complement strand
GGCCGCCTCAATCATATACTTAGTGATCCTATCTTTGAGAGAGCCGGTGGGATTAGCCCCTTCAAGCTTTGCGTAAAGGTTAACCTTTTTATTCGGATTTAATCTGTTTATTCTTACCATTGGGGTATTGCCAACGGTATCTAAAAGGTTTTTAAAAACCATCTTTCACCATGCTTCAGGGATAATCCTATATCCATAAGAATAAACCTGCCCTTTAGACTCATCCCTCGTCCCTCTTCCCGCGAAGCTAAGCCTCCCGCTACAGCCGGAATAATAGAAACCTCAGCTCCGTCTTCTACTTTTGTGGCCAGTCCATTTTGGAATCGGATATCATTTTCGTTCACGTATATATTGACAAAACGGCGGAGTTCTCCCTTCTCGTCACAAAGACGATCTTTGAGACCGGGGAAACTGGTCTCAAGCTGGGTAATAATATCTTGAACACTGCCACTCTTCAAATTTACTTCTTTTTCCCCCTTAGTTAACCTCTGTAAAGGGGGCGGGATTCTTACTAAAACTGGCATTTAACCTCCGTTCTCGAGGGCTTTTATAAAAATATCTTCACGAGCATCAAAAATCCTAAAATGCTCGTTAAGCTCCCTATTCCAAATCTTAAAATTCTCGCGTCAATACTCCGGACCGTAAAAGCAGAAAAGGGAGTTGATAATACTGCCCCTACAACTAAGTATGGCGTCAAACTCCAATCCGTGGCGTTTTTAAGAGCCAGATATGATGAAACGGCCGCAACAGTAATTAACACCTCTGAAAGTGTTGTTATGCCGATGGCTCTCTTTCCGTCCACGCCGGACAAAATTTGTCCTCCGGTTACCAACGGTCCGTATCCGCCGCCGCTTATTCCTTTATTAAAAGAGGCAATCAAACTTAATGCAACAATTTTCTTCCAAGAAAATGTAAAATGTTTGTTAATGGTGACTAACATAAAAACGCCGATTGCTAACACTAAGGCACCGATGTAAACCTTTAGGAACAGGGCGGGGATTTTTACGGCTATTAAAACAGCGGGTACCACCCCTCCTATGCCGAAAAAAACCAGCACCAGCATGATATTGAGATCTCGCTGACCTCGGCGAAAATTTACGTTTTCGAGCCGGTGATGGAAAAAGCTCGCGGTGATCCCGGCTACTAATTGCGAGACCAACACGGCGGGAACAACTTGCAGAGGTTCAAATCCGATCAGAAGCAAAATGGGGGTTAAAGTCGTTCCGTAACCCATGCCAAGAGAGGCGTCCATGTACTCTAAAAAAAAGGCGAGTAGCCCAATGACAATTCCCATACCTATTCCCCATTCAGCAGCCAAGTTTACTCCTGATTTCTAGTGGCCCAGCTTATTAACACCTTCGCTACTTCAGGCCGGGTAAATTCGGCAGGTGGCATCTTGCCCGCTTGGAGCATCTGGCGAAGCTCCGTTCCCGAAAGAAAAAGATGGGCATCGGACTTGTGAGGACAGGTTTTTTGGGAGGCCATTTCGGCACAGTGTTGGCAGTAAAAAGCGTGGTCAAAAAAGAGGGGTGTTATCCCTAGCTCCTCTTCATCAAATTCATCAAAAATGTAGTGGGCATCAAAGGAACCATAGTAACTGCCCACCCCGGCGTGATCTCTACCGACGATAAAATGGGTGCACCCATAATTTTTCCTAACAATTGCGTGAAAAATTGCTTCTTTGGGACCGGCATATCTCATAGCAGCCGGTAAAACGGATAAAATCATTCTGTCCGCTGGATAGTAATTTTCAATGAGCACTTTGTAACAATCCATCCTAACTTCGGCTGGAACATCATCTTTTTTGGTATCTCCAACTAATGGATGAAGCAGAATCCCGTCTACTATTTCCAGAGCGCATTTTTGGATGTACTCATGGGCTCGATGAATGGGATTTCTGGTTTGAAAACCAGCAACTCTTCGCCATCCTCTGGTCTTAAAAATCTTTCGGGTCTCTTCAGGCTTAAAAAGATAACCTTTGAAAGTTTCACGTTTTGGCCTGTTGACAAGAGTAACTTTACCCCCTAATAAAACATCTCCTCGCTTATTGAGGTATTGAATTCCCGGATGGTTGGAGCAAGTTGTCTGGTAAACTGATTTTGCTTCTGTTTCCTTGTCATAGCGGTACTTTTCCTCCAAATATAAAACGCCAAGCAAGCTTCCATTTCCGTTTGTTAGCCCTATCTCATCATTTTTTTTCAAGGCCCGGGCTTCATCTTGGGTTACCGCTAAAATCACCGGAATACTCCAAGGCAAACCGTTTGCTAATCGCATCTCCTGAAGTACCTTTTTATAGTCCGCTTCGTTCATAAAGCCTTCAAGGGGGCTGAAGGCCCCGACCGCGATCATCTCCAAGTCCGAAATTTGCCGGCCATCAAGTTGAATTTTCTTGAACCTTTTTGCCTTTTCTAAGAGTTCCTCTTTTTCGTCATCCTCTGCTAACCGGTTTACCAACTTCCCACCGTGAGGCACAGAACCTACTGACATCCTACACTCCTTTGTCTTGAAATTAGTGGGATTTTTTAACATAAGCTCTGACGAGGCCGTTTTCTTCTTCAAGTCCTAAAAATTCATTACCCGTAGCTTCACACCAAGCGGGTATGTCTTCCTTAATTCCGGAATCAGTGGCCAAAATTTCAAGAATCTGTCCCACTTTAAGCTCCTCAAACTTTATGGCCGTTTTGACCACCGGCATCGGACAAATTAGTCCCTGGGTGTCTAAAGTATGATCCGCTTTCATTTTCTCTCCAAACGCGGATTACGGTGGATTATCGCTGATTTAAATCCGGATATCCCGATATCTGTCAGCGTCGATATGCGTTTTTAGCGTTATTCCGCGCGAATCTGTGTTCAAATAAAAAGGTTGATGTCGCCGTCTTTAGCTATGTTCAAAAAAGCCGCGGCTCCCACACAATTTTCAACTTCATCGACAAAGTGTTCCTTTTCCAAGCCCATTACTCCAAGGGAAGTGGTGCAAGCCACCATCTTTACTCCCAGCTGCTTCGACAAATCTATCATCTCCGGAACGGAAGGAACCTTAGCGTCCTTCATTAATTTTTTCATCATAAAAGTTCCCATTCCTAACATGTGAAACCGGGATAGAGCAAGTCTTCTGGCTCCCCCTCGATTCAAAACGTTTAACATCTTTCTTAATACGCCGGGACCCTTGAACAAGGGGCTATCCTTCTTAACCGCATTTAGCCCCCAAAAAGTAAAAAACATGGTAACCTCCATTCCCATAGAGGCAGCCGAAGTAGCGATAATAAAACCGGCGAGAACTTTGTCTAAGTCCCCGCTAAAAATGATCAGATTTACCTTAGTCTTTACCTTTTTATTTTTTTCCTTATCCCCGGTAACTACCGTTTTTAAGATCTGGTTTGTCATTTTTTCACCTACCCAAAATTTTAGCCGGCCTCTAATTAATTGATCCTGGTGCATTATTAAAAATTTGTTCTCTCCTAGGTCATCTAAGAGGCGACTCTAAGCACGGCGTTAAGCGAGTAAGTGTCGAAAAGCTGCCGCAAATTGCGTGGCCTCGCCGTAGGCGGGGTGCGGATAGCAATTTGGCACTTTGAGACACGAACGAGTAGCCGCGCGCAAGCGGAGCCTACAGACTGACCTAGAACAAAAATATTTATGACCCACCCTCAATTACTCTTATCCTGATTTATTCTTCGTGGAGGCCGCACTCTTTTTGTTCGGGCTCCTCCCACCACCATCTTCCCGCTCTAATGTCCTCACCTGGTTTAATGGCCCTAGTGCAAGGAGCACAACCGATACTGGGAAAATTCTGTTCGTGAAGCGCGTTATAAGGAACATCATTTTCTTTTATATAAGCCCACACTTGTTCTTCTGTCCAATCCGCCAAAGGGTTTATTTTTACAATTGAGTTGTGGGCTCCGTCCACTTCCACTTTTTCAACTCCCGTGCGGGTCACCGCCTGCTCGCGGCGAAGTCCGCAAATCCAGGCGGAAAGATTGGATAAAGCTCTTGTTAGCGGCTCAACTTTTCTAACGTTGCAGCACAACTTTCTTAAATCAGTGCTTTGGTAAAAAAGATTAGGTCCGTATTTTCCTACCATCTCTTCAACGTCCTGAGTATTAGGATAGTAAAATTCAATATTGTTTCCGTACTTGTTTCTTATTTCTTCGATAACATCGTAGGTTTCTTTCGGTAATCTGCCGGTATCTAACGTAAAAATGCGCGCTTTGGGATTAATTTTTAGGATTTGATCGATTAAA
The DNA here is from genome assembly GCA_036514555.1 of Candidatus Subteraquimicrobiales bacterium. Lineage (GTDB taxonomy): Bacteria > Actinomycetota > Aquicultoria > Subteraquimicrobiales > DATBWY01 > DATBWY01. The sequence goes on along the minus strand of DATBWY010000050.1, from coordinate 717 downwards.
ACAACGTCTTCGGCTCCGAAACTGGCGGCTAATGCGACTTTGTTTCGATAGGTGTCCAGTGCCCACCTCAATACATCTTCGGATGTTTGGTTTTCGAACTTTTCAAAATCTTGGTTGCTTACCGCCGGCTGCTGACTCATAATCTTTTCTCCCTATGGTTTTGGCTCCTTCAGTGTAATTTTGAAAAAGCAGTTTGTGTGTTAACACAAAAAAAATTCCGCCCCGGGACACAAAAACTAAGAGTAAAAACCTAAAACTATATCCTACTTTCCCTATCGGAATTCAGTATTATCGTAACAACTCATTCTGGTTTTGTCAAGGCAAAAACCCGTATAACCGGTTACTTTTTAAAGAAGTTCTCCGCTCGCCGAAACCCTTGGCAGCTAGACTTTCTTTCTAACCTTCAGGAAGTAATAACCGTTTTCCTTACGGATGTTTAAGATTTCCTGACCATCATTTTCCAAGCTTGGTGGAACATTACTAATGGGTTCGCCTTCGTCCAGCAACAACTCTAATAAATCTCCGATTTTTAAGTCCTCCAGAACTACTTTGGCCTTCACGTAGTTTACCGGACAAGGCACCCCTCTTAGATCCAGTGACTGTACGTTCTCTTCGCTCTTCCCCTCGTCTTTAATTTTTTCCTCCGGCGTAATCTGAAACTGAAGATTACTATCCATCGACTCATAGAGACTCTTTAAGCGATTAACGAGTCCCTCC
>DATBWY010000049.1:0-3260 GCA_036514555.1 Candidatus Subteraquimicrobiales bacterium | reverse complement strand
GTCAACTTAGGGCTCTTGAGTTATCCGGTGTTACAGACGGCGGACATTATAATGTACAAAGCCGAAGTTGTTCCGGTAGGCGAGGACCAACTGCCTCATTTAGAATTAGCCCGGGAAATAACGCGCGCCTTTAATCACCGGTTTGGCAAGACCTTTCCTGAGCCTAACCCCCTTTTATCGGCGGTCCCCAGAGTCATGGGACTTGATAGACCAAACGAAAAGATGTCCAAATCTTTTGGGCCTTCAAACTACGTTGCTTTATCCGACAGCGAAGCGGTGGTTCAGGAAAAAATTGCCAGGGCGGTAACTGATGTTGGGCCGGAAAAGGGTAAGAAAATGAGCCCGGGCACCAAAAACCTCTTTACTTTACTTGAACAATTTTCCCCGTTTGAAACTCAAGATCGTTTCAAAAAAATCTACCGTTCCGGAGAAATCAGATACCAGGAGCTTAAACAAGTTTTGGCTTCTGATATTAACAGCTCCCTAGAGCCCATCAGACAAAGAAGAAAAGAGTTGGAAAAAGAAGCGGATGTGACGGAAATCTTAAAAAAAGGTTCTGAAAAAATGCGGAAGATTGCTAAAAAAACAGTGATAGAGGTAAAACAGAAAATGGGACTAATTACTTAGCCAGGTCAGAGTTAATAGATGCAGCTCACACTCATAGTTCGGGGTCCAAATATGGTCCAAACCTATTGGGGATTTTTTAGGATCGGTTGCCTTCAGCGAGCGCAATCTGAGCAACTTGAGACGAGAATGAGCTGAGGGGAGGCGGCAATCTGCGGCCCCGCAGGTGTGGGGCAATTGCAGATTCGCCCTTCTGAAGTGAGTTTGAGTCCCTGCCTGCGGCAGGCAGGCAAAGTCGCACAAGCTAAGCGAGCGAAGGCTACCAAAAAGAATTTTCATTTTTCATTAGCGGATATTTGGGATTTCATTGGTCAATAGGATTTAGTCATCGGGATTTAATCACGAGTTCCGAAAAATAGGTTCCGGATTCCGGCTTTTTTGTTTAACTTGACCGTAACTAATTACTCAGGGGGAGGAAAAATGGCGAAGAAACTCAGTATTTTGCTAACTGTAACTTTCATTACGTTCCTTATGGTCCCTTCGGCTCAGGCGGCGATTTTAAAGGAGGGGAATAATGTAACTATTTCTTCGGACGACGTCATAAATGATAATTATTATGTTGGCGCTGGGAACATTACGGTGGATGGAACGATAAACGGTGATATAGTAGCCAGTGGTGGTTACGTAACGATAAGCGGGAAAATAAATGGGGATGTGATAGTCGCTGGCGGCATGGTAAATATCTCTGGAGAAATACGGGATTCATTAAGGGTTGCCGGGGGGAATATTGACCTTGAAGGAAAAACCGGAGGAGACGCTCTTGTATTTGGAGGAAACCTTGACTTTGAAAAAGGGTCGCAGGTAGGCAAGGACCTAGTTATCGGTGTCGGCAGTGCGAATTTAGCTGGGGATGTGAAAAGAGATATCAAGGGCGGCGGCGGGAATATTCAGTTGTTTGGAGATGTGGGCCGGCACGTAAAAATTCAGGCCCAAGACCTGTCTCTGTCTTCGGGTGCTACAATTAATGGCGATTTAACCTATACCAGTCCCGAAAAGGCAAACATTAAAGGTGGAGCTGAGGTTAAAGGAAAAGTTACTCACAAGTTTCCAAAAAGAAGAGCGGCAGCTAAGCCGTGGGCATTATTTTTGGGAAGCGTAGTCTGGTTTATTTTTTCCCTTCTGGCCACAATTGTTGTTGGAATTATCCTGGTGGTTGTATTTCCCCGAGCCACTTCCCAGGTGGTGGAGGCTATGGCTAGTTCTCCCTGGTTGAGCTTAGGATTGGGTTTCGCCGTTCTCATTTTAGTTCCCATTGCCGCCACGATTATTGCCTTTACGTTGATCGGGATGCCTTTGAGCCTGATCATTTTCACTATTTATGGTTTGGCTTTATATTTTAGTAAAATTTTTGTGGGAATCATGGCGGGAAAGATCATTTTACGCTCTTTAGTTAAAGAGAGGGAAGTTCACCTTATTCTTTGTTTACTTTTGGGATACACCCTGATAGCTCTTCTCGGGAACATTCCTTTATTAGGTTTTTTAGCCCGGTTTGTTTACCTTCTTTTTGGTTTAGGGGCTATAGCTCTCGCTCTAAGCCGCGCTTACCGGAAAGAGAACGTATAGTACCGCCCTGAACCGAATTTACTCTGATTCAGGGTGTTTGGGATTTAGAGTCTTTGGAAATTAGGATTTATCCCATATTTGACACGAAATAGCCAGGATCGAGGACTTAAGTGCCGGAGCTTTCAGATTTAGAAGTTATAAAAGAAAACCTCAAGCCGAAAATTACCGGGAAGAAAATAACAGAGGTAAAAGTGTTTCAGCCCGCGACCATCAAAACCTTTTCCCCGGAGATAAACTCGCTTATTGGGGATGCTTTTTCGGATGTTTCAAGGCGCGGTAAACACCTGGTTTTTCCTCTTACCTCCGGACTTTTCTTCGCTGCTCATCTTAAGCTTGCTGGCAGTTTTGCCTTTCTTCCTTCCGAAGAAAGAATTTCAAAGCCAACGGCTTTAGCACTCGGCTTTTCGGGAGGCAACGATCTAAGGTTGCTGGAGCCAGGCTACAAGAAGTTAGCGGCGATATATTTAGTTTCTGATCCAAACCAAATTCCGGGAATAAAAAACGCCGGGCTAGAACCTTTAGATCCGGGATTTTCCGAAGAGGACTTTTCGAAACTTTTACTTAAAAGCAGGAAGCGCCTGAAAAGCTTTTTGACCGACCAAAAACTTATCGCCGGTATTGGTAATGCTTATTCTGATGAGATTCTGTTTGAGGCCCGTCTTTCTCCGACCAAAATCACTAGCACGCTAACCCCTGAGGAAATAAGCCGATTGCGTCGGGCAATTCCCAAGGTTCTGACTTGGGCGATAAAAGAAATAAAAACGAGATTAGGGGAGGATTTACCTGAGCGGTCAGTACGAGACTTTTTGAAAGTGCACGGACGTTTTAAAGAGCCTTGTTATGTATGTGGTACACCCATTGCTGAGATCAGCTATCGCGATCGCAGTACCAACTATTGCCCTTTTTGCCAAACCGGAGGTAACCTCCTCGCTGATCGCCGCTATTCCCGCTTTTTGAAGTAAAAGGGTCGATTTTTATGTGGAAAAACGTCTTTATCGGTAAGGAAATTAAAGTCGAAGTTGAGCAAGAGCCAGGAAGAAAGATTCCCAAAAAGCTAATTTGGGGCGGCAAAA
>DATBWY010000048.1:0-3665 GCA_036514555.1 Candidatus Subteraquimicrobiales bacterium | reverse complement strand
GGGGGGTTGGCCGAACTAATGATTCCTCACTGCGCAACCATCACCGAGATCAATCCCATGCTTACCCTAGTCGGTCTTAAAAAAATCTATGATAGAAACGGGTAGCTCGAATCATAGGTGAGACTCGCAAGTCATCCATTTTTCGCCTCCTAGAAAAACGATTGAGGGCGAGGCGTAAATAGTTTTTGTTTTATTCGAACCAAAAGTTACAAAGGAGAAAAAATGGGAAAAACATTTGATTATAAAGGAAGCTATCGGGGGCTTAAAGAAGATGGAGAAAGTAAAATCAAGAGGGTTGCCAGAAGCCGGCCAACAATTGAGGGGGCTGGAGTTCACCTTAATCGGGCCTTTGGCTACCATGATCCCTCATTGGATCCTTTTTTGCTTCTTGATGACTTCCACTCCGACAACCCTAAAGATTACGTCGCCGGATTTCCCTGGCATCCGCATCGCGGCATTGAAACCATCACCTACATGCTTCACGGCGAAGTGAGACACGGAGACAGCATGGGAAATAAAGGCGTCATCAGAGCGGGGGATGTTCAGTGGATGACCGCTGGCAGCGGTATTATTCACGAGGAAATGCCTCAGCAAACCAATCGGTTATTGTGGGGATTTCAGCTCTGGGCGAATCTCCCGGCTTCCCATAAAATGATGGATCCCCGTTATCGGGAGGTAAAAAGAGACGAGATTCCCGAGGTTTCCCTGAATAACGGCGGCACGGTGCGAGTTATTTGTGGAGAAATTGGGGGTGTTAGAGGACCAGTTAGAGACATCGTGACCGACCCGGAGTATCTGGATGTGACCGTTCAACCAGAACAAGAATTCCACCATGAGGTGAAGGAAGGACACAATGTTTTCGCCTACGTTATCGAAGGAGAAGCCTATTTCGGTTCAGGAGCGAAGGAATTAATCGGACAAGAGCAGCTCGTTATCTTCGAAAATGGGGGCGCGATAAGAATCAAAACCAGCCGCCGTCCAGTTCGTTTTCTTTTGATTTCCGGAAAGCCCATTGGCGAACCAGTGGCCTGGTATGGGCCAATCGTTATGAACACCGAGGAAGAGCTAAGAATTGCCTTTGAAGAATACCACAAAGGCACTTTTATCAAAGCCAAGCGCTGAAGGGTGAGTCGCTTTGAACATCTTTGCCTTTGGCAAAACGCGGGTTAGATTTGGTTCATAAAGCTAGAAACTTTCTTGGCCCAGGCAGGGTTAGTGGCGTAACCCTTGAGACGATGGGGATCTGAGGAGTTCCATCTGTTCTGAATGTAGTTAAACTGGTTCAGGATAGCCTCGGGCCAGGAAGAAAAAGCCATATAGCCGTGGCTATTAGCTTTGCGTCCCCAGGCGTTGTACGCGTTGGCGTTACGTATGCCTCCAACGCTTTCGACCATGGCAATTGCCACTATCAGTTTGGCACTTACTCCGGTCGTATTTTCTCCAACTAAAAGTGTGTCAACGTAACTGGCGAGGGGTGAGCCTCTTTGCCGAAGAAAAGTCTCAAGCTGAGCCCGGTACTCCAGAACAGGATCTCTTTGTGCACCCCGGCTTACCGGCGCGTGTTTTAGCTCGAAATATCTCTCCGATAAGTCGTGGTAATCAGAGGCGGTTTTTCGCCGCTCGACAATAAGAAATTTCTTATCGTTTTTCAGCAGCTTATTTGATTCTTTTAGCTCTTTGATGATTCTTTTTTGGGATTTTACCTCTCCCTTAAGTTTTGGAATTATAAACCAGGGAGAAAGAGCGATTCCAGTTCCAAATACAATAACCAGAGCGATCTGTAAGGGCTTTTTCGCCCACTTTTTTAGCCATTTCTTTAGCTTATTAAGCAACCCAACTCCTTTCTTGAAGGCAGAAATTCCTTGATAAATAAAATACAAGCTCACTAGTTTAACAGCCTCGACTAACTAAGTCAAGCTGTTTTTCTTTGAGTGTTATTCTTAAAGTGATGGAAAATAGGGCAAACCTCGTTCCACAGGAACAGTTCTTGATGCAAAAATGTGACCTCACTAACCCAATAAGCGTTCAGAAAGACCCGAGGTCCCTCCAGACCTTGAAAAATACTGGAAGAAAAAGTAAACTAATGGTAAAATCGTGACCAAGAACTTTTAGGTGATGTCAATGTCTGATGAAATAATAGAGTTAAGCGACGAACAGTTGATATTAGATGCGAAAAGTGGCCACGATACCGCCTGCGAAAAGCTATTAGAGAAATATCAAGGTGACATCTATAATTTTGCCTACACAATCTTGGGTAACACTGAAGATGCCGAGGACACAGCCCGAGAAACTTTCATTAAAGCCTTCAAAACACTCCAAAAACGAAAGAAAAGCCTAAACTTTTCTACCTACCTCTATAAAACCGCCCGCGATCTAGGACTTAATGAGCTTAAAAGGAAACGGAGAGAGGAATACCACGCCGTCCAATCCCTATCCTTAGCCGCGGAGGCAGAAGGGGATACGAAGGTTAATTCTTCTCCCCAAAGAACCGTCCTTGTTGAGGAGCAACAAACTCGTCTGAGAAGGACTGCGGCCAGTTTACCCGCCAAGCTTAGAATAGTTCTCGCCCTAAAAGAGCTAAAGAATTTGCCATACGAACGGATTTCCTCGATTACGGGGCTGTCCAAAAAGGCCGTGGGCACCCTGCTTTTAAGAGCCAGATTGAAATTTAACCGGGAGCTTAAAAAATCCCCCTTAAATACGGGGAATTTGTCTAAATATTGCCAAAAAAAGCTCCCTTTACTTTCGGCCTATACGGATGATGAGTTACCTTACGAGCAAAGAGAAAAGGTCGGAATTCATCTTGAAAAGTGTCAACCCTGCCAATCAGTTTTAGGTGAGTTAATCGAGGCCTCCAAGAGCTTTCGCTCTCTTACTCCTCTGGTTCCTCCGGCAATTCTTAAGGAAGATATTTTATCCGCTGGGAGCCTGTCAGAGGAGAAGCCTACCCGAATACCTCTGGCGGCTTTACTTTCCCCCAATGCCATCACGGCAAAAATTCCCAGAGTTTCTTTGGCTAAGCAAGCGCTTGTTGCTTTAACCTCAGTGGTCATTATTATCGGAGGGGTTTTGGGCGGCCTTTATGGACTAAATGCTTTAGATAGAAGAGAAGCATCTAAATCCGACAATCAGTCCAAAGATAAAGTCTCGTCTAAAGACGGGAAAGAGACACCCAAAAAAAATAGAAATGCTTACCTTAATGGTCGCGGATTCGCATATGACCCATCAGAGTGGTCGGAATTGGAAGAATCAGAGGCAGAGGCATTGTCAGAAGATAATCAGGAAGAACCGCCCGAGGAACAGCCGGAAATTTCTGGGCGGGTAGAAGAGAGCCAAAAAAAACCGGGGTTGACAAAACTAGCGGAAAAAATTGGCCTGTCTTCGCTTATAAAACCGGCAGACCAAGAACAACCATCTTCGATAGAAGAACCTCTAGAGCAGGAAGAGCCATCTTCGCCAGAAGAGCCTGTAATTCAGGAGCCACCTCGGCCGGAAGAACGAGCAGAACAGAAACCAGTTTACACTGCCCCGAGCCAACCGGCAAATACCTCGAGACCGACAAGTATTCCCCAACCGCCAAACACCCCGAAACAGGCAAATACCCCTAAACAAAGTGTGACGGTGGTCCCTGACAGGGCCCCTCCCCCTCTTCCCGTCTTGATATC
>DATBWY010000047.1:0-4297 GCA_036514555.1 Candidatus Subteraquimicrobiales bacterium | reverse complement strand
AATCAGATAGACATCATTTTTCCAGTCCGCCAGAGTCACTAGCGCATAAACGAGATAAGTCTCAATTTCTTCGTAAGTATCAGGGTCACTCAACATCTCAGGAACGCGCTCAACTCTATTTATTTCTATCTTTTGGAGTTCATACGATTCTTTATCCTGAACATAGGGCTGCTCTTTTTTATATTCTCGGTAGTACGCAAGAATAGTCTTCGTGGCCGCTTTATTTAGTTTAGTTAGGTTTGGGGTAATATTTACTTTATCGTTTTTGCCGGACGTTTCGTATTCAGTAGGGCTTTTTGCGGAGGCTTTTACCTTGGTTTCTTGGGCTGTTTTTTCGGACGGATTTTTCAGCGCTGCTTTTATAGCAATAAAGAGCGCAGCCGCAAAAATAATTACAAGCAACGCGAGCAATAATCTTCTTATCTGGGCCTTGTTTAGTTTCATAAGTTCAAAAAATTCCTTTCGCAAGCCATTTACTTGGTTAATTGTCTGATCATCTTGACTACCTATTTCAGCCAGTATCCTACTTTAATATGCGCTGTTGAAGCGTTTCTGAATTCTTATAACAACAGGTTAGTTGCATGATTGGTAAAAGCAAGTACAAGTGTTAAAATGAGGTTTAAGATTTTGAGCCCCGAATTTTTAACCGCGCTTAAGTCTTGAGTTGTTCGTCTAAAAGAATTAACGGAGGGGGTGAATATTGTTCACAGATATTTAATGATTATTCTCGTTGCTTCTATGATAGTAGGCCTTTTAGTCTCACCTGCTTTAGCAGTGGATGGTAACCACACTTGTCCCACGCCGGGTCCGGAGTTTGGTCCGCATATTGCCAGCATGGCCCCAGAGTGTCCCCTTGTGAATGGCCAAATGTTTGGAGAGATGGTTAGCAACATGGCCCGTGGCGTTACATGCCCTTGTTAGAAAGTTAAAATTAAGGAACCAGCGATTATTATCCAGGCGTTCAAAGGCTCTCCTTAAAACGGGAACACACAACTAGCATGACTACAAAATCGGTTATATCTTGATGTAGATGGTGTGTTGCTCGGAAATTTCTTGAGTGCTGACTAAAACATTACCCCTGCTGCCGTTCCTTACAAAAAACTTTTTAACCGAAACAAGCTAGGAAGCTACGAGGGCTTGCTTTTTGGTTTCGATTACTTTTAACAAGTTTTTGTAGGAGGCATCGAAGGCCTCGACGCCTTCTTTTTGAAGTCGCTCGAAAATCTCGCCCAAATCAATTCCGGCTGCCTCTATTTTCGCTAGATCTCGCTTTGCCTCTTCCAGCCCCTCTTCTATTGTTTCCCTTGCGGTCCCGTGATCCCGGAAAGCATCGATTGTCTTTTTGGGAATGGTGTTTATAGTTTGAGGACCAACGAGATTCTCTACGTATTTAAGATCGTTAAACGAAGGGTCTTTGGTGCTGGTCGAACCCCAAACCATCCACTGGACTTTGGCTCCATTTTCAGCGAGCTCTTTGAATCTTTCTTGCTCCCACAATTCTTTGAACCTTTGATACACTAGTTTGGTGTTACCTACAGCCGCTTTTCCCCTTAAGCTTTTGAGATCCTCTTTCTTTTGGGGATCAGACTCATCGTCGATTAATCGATCGATTTCTTTATCAACGGCAGTATCAATACGGCTTACGAAAATACTCGCCACCGAGAACACCTTGCTTAAATCTTCGCCTTTGGCTCTCATATCATTAAGGCCGTCAAGGTAGGCGCAAGCCGCAGCGGAGTACTGTCTTTTGGAAAATAGAAGAGTAACGTTAATGTTTACTCCTCTTGCAGTGAGCTTACGGATGGCTTTGGTTCCCACATGGGTTCCGGGGATTTTCACAAGTATGTTTTCACGGTCAATCGCCTTCCAGATTCTCAAGGCTTCTTCAACGCTAGCATCAGAGTCATAAGCCAGGTGAGCCGGGACCTCGACCGATACATAACCATCGAAGCCGCTTGTTTTTTTATAAATAGGATAGAGCTCATCAGCAACGGTTCTAACATCTTTCCATGTCAAAGCGTCATATATTTCTTCGGTCTTTTTTCCTTGACGGGCTAGGGTCTTGATCTCATCATCATACAGGGTGCTGTCGATGACGGCTTTCTCAAAAATAGTGGGATTGGTGGTCATGCCGGTTAAACCATCCTCGTCAATCATCCTTTTTAGCTCCCCGTTGACCAAAAATTCGCGGCGGATTTCGTCGACCCAGATGCTTTGCCCGAATTTTTTTAAGTCAAAAACTTTGCTTTGCATCATTTTAACCTCCCGACTCGAGATAACACTTTAAGGAAATTTTACTACAATCTACCAAGATTAATGTAGATTTTTTTGGGGGTTGTTTCAGTGACAGGGTTCACAAATTGGCTACATACTGAAGACTCTGGGCCCGAGAATTCAAAATTCCAAGTGAACAATGAAAAATTATAGATAAAAATGTAAAAAGAAAAAGATTTTCTAAAGGATTGAGTGCAAATTGCCTGATACCCGCCTGCCAGCGCCTGAAGTCGCAGACAACGGCGGGCAGGAATAAGGCAACTACAGGATTTACGAAGCGACAGCAATAACTATTTTCTTTTTAGGACTCGCTGGGCGGCTTCAACAATATTTTTAGAGGTTAATCCATATTTTTCCATGAGTTCCTTGGGTGAGCCTGATTCCCCAAAGGTGTCTTTTAGCCCTACCATCTCAACTGGTATCGGGTGGTGTGCCGCTAGAAATTCGGTGACGGCACTCCCCATGCCCCCCATAATTTGGTGTTCCTCAGCCGTCACAAAGGCTCCTGTTTCTTTGGCCGCTTCCAGGATTGTCTCCTTATCCAGCGGCTTTATCGTGTGGTTATTTATCACCCTGGCCGATACGCCCTCTTTGTCAAGTTCAGCGGCGGCTTTCAGGGCTTCATAAACCATAATGCCGCAAGCAACCAGAGTAATATCTTTTCCCTCTCTAAAAACTTCGGCCCGACCAATCTTAAAAGGAGTTTGTTCGGTGGTGATGGCGGCTACTTTGTCTCGGCCAAATCGGAGATAAACAGGCCCCTTATATTCGGCCGCAGCTATTGTTGCTTTTTTGGTATCTAAATAATCACAAGGAACAAGAACTATCATATTAGGCAAACAACGCATAATGGCGATGTCTTCGGTGGCTTGATGACTCGCCCCGTCCGCCCCGGTAGTGGTGCCAGTGTGAGAAGCCACGATTTTAGCGTTGGCGTCGTTGTAGCAAACCGATAATCGTATTTGTCCCCAGGTGAGGGCGGGAGAAAAAACCCCGAACGAGGCCGCAAAAGGAATTTTACCCTCTAAAGCGAGCCCGGCGGCGATTCCCACCATATTTTGTTCCGCGACACCGGTATCGAAAAACCTGTCCGGAAACTCCTTTTTAAAGGCGAGAACCCTCGTTGATTCCGGGAGGTCAGCGGTGAGAGCAACTATCCTTGGATCTTCCCTTGCCAGCTCTAAAAGAGCGTGTCCGTAGCCGTCGCGGGTTCCCATCTTTTTAATTGACGCGCTGAAAAGGTCGTCTGTTAGTTTGGCACGAGGATTAATAATTTTAATCACTTCCTCTCGGGAAACTAAAATCCAAAAATATTTTTGTAAGTCTTTAGGAATCAGAGATCGGACGAACTAATTTTTTCTCTTTCCTCTCTAAGCTCTTTTAGAGCGGCTTCGGCTTGTTCGGCATTGGGAGCAACCCCGTGCCAGTCAAACTCAAACTCCATAAAACCTACCCCTTTACCAGGAATGGTATGACAAATGATGGCCGTGGGTTTTTCGTAGATCGCTTTCGCTTGGTTGCAGGCGTCAACCACTTGCCGGATGTTATGGCCGTCTATTTCGATTACGTGCCACTTAAAAGACCGAAGCTTTTCTTTAAAAGGTTCCAGCGGCATAACGTCTTCGGTAAAACTATCGATCTGGATGTTATTTCGATCAATCAAACTGGTAATATTGCTGAGTTTGTGGTTCGCCGCAAACATGGTTGCTTCCCAGGTTTGTCCCTCATCGTGCTCTCCGTCACTCATTACACAATAGACGCGGTGTTTTGCCTTGTCTAACCTGGCGGCCAAAGCATGGCCGACCGCAATCGATAAACCCTGGCCCAAAGGCCCACTGCTATTTTCCAGACCGGGAAGGGAGTGATTATGAGGATGGCCTTGGAGACGGGAGTTAATCTGCCTTAAGGTATCTAGCTCTTCGACGGGAAAGTAGCCGGCTCTGGCCAAGGTCGCGTACCAGATAGGACAGATATGCCCGTTGGAGAGGACGAGCCGGTCACGCTCTTGCCATTCAGGATTTTT
>DATBWY010000046.1:0-2805 GCA_036514555.1 Candidatus Subteraquimicrobiales bacterium | reverse complement strand
TTGACACCACTTTTATGGGGATGCCAAGGAAAATTGGTTTCTTTGAGGAAAATTGTGCTGGTTGCGGCCAGTGCATTTTGGGTGAAACCGGAGGTCTTTGCCCCGTTGCCAGGTGCGCCAAAAGTTTGCTTAACGGTCCTTGTGGTGGGGCTAAGGACGGACGCTGCGAGGTTTCCAAGGATGTTCCGTGTGTCTGGGAACAGATTTATAATCAACTAAGCCTTAAGAATCAGCTGGAGCAGATGGAAGCGATCACTGAAGCTAAAAACTGGTCAGTAGGGATGGCCGGCTCCCCGCGAAGGAGAATCCGGGCCGATTTACTGGAGAACGAGGGTGAAAAGTAGCTTGAAAGAGGTGTTGAATCAAGGGCGTTTCGCGGTAACCGCCGAGCTTGGTCCGCCCCGGGGCTCTGATCAGAACGTCGTCAGGGAGAAGGCGAATTTTCTAAAAGATGCTGACGCCATAAACGTTACCGATTGCCAGACCGCTATTACCCGGATGTCAAGCGTTGCCAGCTGCTTTATCCTGAAGCGAATGGGACTTAACCCCGTTCTTCAAATGACGTGTCGAGACCGAAACCGGATTGCTATCCAAAGCGACCTTCTGGGAGCGGCTGCCCTAGGAATCGAAAATGTGCTTTTGATGACCGGAGACCACCAAAAATTCGGTGACCACCCTGAAGCCAAGGGAGTTTTTGATTTAGACTCCATCTCCCTTATCGCAATGGTCAAAAAAATGCGAGACGAAAAAAAATTTCTCTCCGGAGACGAGTTAAATCCGGCGCCAAACTTTTTTATCGGGGCAGTCGAGAACCCCTTTGCCAGCCCGGTTGAGTTTAGGGCCAAGAGGCTGGGAAAAAAAATAAGGGCGGGGGCGGAGTTTTTCCAGACCCAAATTGTGTATAATTTAGAGAGATTCGAGGCGTTTATGGAGGAAGTCAACCGGTTGGGTTTTTCTAAAGAATCTTACATCCTCGCCGGTGTTTGCCCTTTGAAATCAGCCGGAATGGCCAAGTACATGAGAAGCAAAGTGCCGGGCCTGGACGTTCCCGATCATATAATTTCAAGGATGCAAGAAGCCGCTGAACCAAAAAAAGAAGGCATCGAAATTTGCGTCGAAATAATTAAGCGAATAAGGGAGATCAAGGGGGTGGCAGGGGTTCATATTATGGCGGTAGAATGGGAAGAGGTCGTCCCGGAAATCCTCGAAAAAGCAGGCCTGAAAAACACTTAATCGTTACATCGTTAAATAGTACAATCGTTCCACGTCACTAAAAGTATGGTAGTTGCTCAATTTATTGAGCTTATTTTGCCTGATAAATCAGGCAACTACTACTTTAAACGATTATATCAGTCTGAACCCACAAAATATAAAGGCCCTATTTAATTTAACTACCGAAGGTTTTATTTAAGCATTTAACTAATAACCATTTAGCAGAAGTTCAAGGAGGTAGAGGTGGTAATTGTTGGCGAAAAAATAAACATTATGTCCAAAATCATCGGTAAAGCGATGAAAGAAAGAGACGCCAAGCCCATTGTGGAACTGGCCAGACAGCAAAAAGAAGCCGGAGCCACTTATTTGGACTTAAACATCGGACCGGCCGCCAAAGATGGGCCGGATATGATGGAGTGGCTGGTCCAAACGATCCAGGCGGAGGTGGATATTCCTCTTTCTTTGGATACGACCAATCCTAAGGCGATGGAGGCCGGCCTCAAAGTCCACAAAGGCCAGGCGCTGGTCAATTCGATTAGCGGCAAGAAGGAAAGAATCGAGCAGGTGCTGCCTCTGGTTAAGGAGTATGACGCCAAAGTTATTGGTTTAACGATGACGGAGGCCGGGGTTCCCCGAGACGCCAATGAGAGGGCGGCCACCGCTGTTGATATCATAACCGCTGTTACAGAGGCGGGTGTTTCGCCGGAAAATCTCTTTTTAGATCCTTTGGCTTTGCCAATGGCCGTCGCCCAGCAGGATACCAAGGAAGTTTTCGAGGCCATAAAGCTTTTTAAAGAACTTTACGATCCCCCACCCAAAACGATCATCGGCCTTTCTAACATATCTAACAACGCCCCTCCGAGAGTGAAACCCCTTTTAGACCGAGTTTTTTTGACGATGTTAATGGCCTATGGTCTCGACGGGGCCATTTTGGATCCGTTGGATAAAGATTTGATGGAAACGGCTAAAACCATAAAGCTCTTTCGAAACGAGGTTCTTTACGCCCATTCTTACCTAGACAAATAACAAAACATCGGTAACATCGGTTTACGGCTAGGGTGACGAAGCCCGCACCGTTTAAGAGTTACGAAGTCGGTTTTAATTTTCCGTAACCTAACGACGGGCCTCGATACAGGTCTCGTAACCGTAACCCTTAAACGAGGTTAAAGAAAGTGCCTGAGCAAAGGTTAAAAGTGACGCTTTTGGAACACACCCCCGATCCCGAAGGGCTCGTTGCGGTGGCGGCAAGGTCTTGTTACGCCCATGCGAGCGCGGCCGAGCTTAAGGGAAAACTCAAGCCCGAGCAGCGGGAAAAACTTCTTAAACTGCTTTTAAACGGCGGTCACCACAGTCCGGTAGAGCACGCTTCCTTTACCTTTGTCATCGAGGGTATTTCCCGCTCGTGCAGTCACCAATTAGTCAGACACCGTCTTGCTTCCTACTCTCAGCAGTCACAGCGCTATGTGGGCGCCAATAATTTTGGATATATTATTCCACCCTCAATTATCCGAAATCAGGAGTTAAAGGAGCTTTTCATTAAAGAGATGGAAAAAATTAGCCAGAGTTACCAGTTTATGGTGGAAAAGCTTAAGG
>DATBWY010000045.1:0-2580 GCA_036514555.1 Candidatus Subteraquimicrobiales bacterium | reverse complement strand
TTAAGGCTCAGAGACGAAGTTGAAAAACTTAGAATTATTCCGGTGATTGATCAAAGTCCCCGCAAGATGACCATAAGTATCGGATTAGCAACCGCGCCTGAAGACGCCAAAACCGCGGAAGATTTAGTCGACAAAGCCGATGAAGCTTTGTACAAGGCTAAGAGGGCCGGTGGAAACACTGTCTTCGCCACCCGTACCGCCAAAGGAATTTAACTCACTCCTTACTAAAAACTCTCGCTAAATACTCTTCCATCCTTTATAATCTTCCTAGAAATCCTCTTAAACAGTGAAAAATGAAGAAGGCAAAAGAAACTTTTGGCAAACTAATTGAAGACCTCATGGAGACGATCCTTTCCAGCATTAGTGATGCTATCATTGCCTTTGATCGCGATGAAAAGGTGGTATATCTTAATCCGCAAGCCGAAAGGATTTTAAAAGTAAAAAAAGCGGAGATTGTTGGCCAAAAAGTGGAAGAGATAATCGAAAATCAAGAACTTTTATCAGCCCTCCAATCCTTCGATCACAAGGAAGTTTCCACCAAGGAAGAAAGGCTTGAACTTACTCAGGAAGTAATTTTACCCGGCGAGCCGCCAACAATTTTAAGAATTCTTACCACGCCTCTTCTCGACAAGGATCAAAAATACGTGGGTTACCTCAAAACCTTCCAGGATTTAACGTCAGAAAGAGAAATAGACAGGCTCAAAAGTGAATTTCTGTCTACCGTCTCTCACGACTTAAGGACTCCTTTAACCTCGATAAAAGGTTATGTTGATTTGATTCTCGATGGTGACGCCGGAGAAATCAGCGATATTCAGCGGGAGTTCTTAGAAATCGTCAAACACAATAACGACCGACTGGTTAAGTTAATCAATGATGTTTTGGATATCTCGAAAATTGAATCAGGCCGAGTTCATTTTAGAATTGAACCTATTCAATTAGAGGACGTTGTCCACGACGTGATCGATACTTTTAAGAACTTAATGGCTCAGAAGAAAATCAGGTTAATTACGGATATTCCGCAAGCCTTAGGCTCAGTGGCGGCGGATCAGGATCGCATCGGCCAGGTCGTAATGAATCTTGTCAGCAACGCCCTGAAGTATACTCCGGCGGGAGGAACAATCGAAGTGAACTTAAAAGAGGAGGGACACCGGCTGATATTTAGCGTTATTGATACGGGAATCGGCATATCCTCAGAGGATCAAAAGTATTTATTTACTCGGTTTTTCCGGGTCGACAGTTCTTTGACGCAAGAGGTTGGGGGAAGCGGTCTTGGGCTTTCCATCTGCAAGAGCATTATTAACCTGCACGGAGGAGAAATCTGGATTGAGAGTGAGTTGGGTCAGGGCTCGAATTTTAGCTTCAGCTTGCCCTTGGCGGTTAAAGGAGCTCCTTCAAAGTTGAAAAAGTTCGCTGAGCATGACCGGAAAATTCTGGTTATCGATAGTGATCCTGACGCTGCCCGAATCGTCCAAAGATATCTGGAGAAAGAAGGACATAGTGTAATTAAGGCTTTCGACGCCGCGGAAGCTTTAAAAGTCGCCCGCGAAGAAGAACCCAACCTGATTACCCTTGATATTATGATGGAGGAAATGGATGGTTTTGAGCTTCTCCAGGCGCTAAAAAACGATGAAAATACGAAGAATATACCGGTAATTATACTTTCTATAGTTACCGACGAGCATAAAGGATATCGGATGGGAGCGGCCGGTTATCTAACTAAACCGGTTAACCAACAGAAACTGGTTCGAGACATTGAGAATCTTTTAGGGCAAACTAAAAAAAGGATTCTATTGGTAGATGATGACCGAGATTTAGTAAAGCTTTTAACTCTTGCTCTCAAAAGAAGGGGTTTCAAAATTGAGCACGCTTATAATGGGCTCGAAGCCATTGTTGCCTTAAAAAGAAAAACACCCGACCTTATTCTTTTAGATTTGCGAATGCCCGAGATGGACGGGTATCAAGTAATTGAAAAACTGAAGAAATCTCCAAAAACCTCACAAATTCCCATTATAGTTATGACCGCCTACCACTTTGACGAAACCAAAACCGATGTTTTAAAATTAACGGCTGAGCAAATAAGTAAACCGTTTCCAGTGGAGATTTTGGCCTCAAAGATTCAAGAACTTTTAGGACGGAAGTTAAGTGAATAATAACAAAATATTGTTGGTCGAGGATGAACCTGACATCATAAGGTTAGTGAAATTCACCTTGGAACAGAGAAATTTTGAAGTAGTAGCGACTTCAAATGGCTTGGCGGCTATTGAGATCGCTTCGACCGAAAAACCGGATCTAATATTATTGGACGTAATGATGCCGGTTATTAATGGGTATGACACCTGTGTACGTCTTAAGAAGAATGAAAAAACAAAGGATATTCCGGTTATTATCCTGTCCGCCAAAGCCCAAAAAAAGGAAGTAGATCGGGCGCTAAAAGTGGGCGCGGCGGATTTTATCGCCAAACCCTTTAGCCCGCGGGAGTTAAGAGAAAAAATTGAGAAAATCTTGAGCATAAAGAACTAGTTTTTCTTGACGATTAAATCTTAAGCTTGAATTGGCCCAAGTTTCCGATTTCGAAAAAAT
>DATBWY010000044.1:0-3262 GCA_036514555.1 Candidatus Subteraquimicrobiales bacterium | reverse complement strand
TTGCCCCGACACCTAAATTATGATAGGCTTTTATTGGGGATTTTAGTTTTAGTTTGGAGGGAAAAGTGAAAAGAGTCCTAAGAAGTGGTGGTTTTTACTTCCTTTTAGCCATATTAATATTGTTCATCGCTTTCCGGGTTTTTGGCACTTCTAAACCGGAAACAAAAAGTTTAACCGAGTTTATGCGCGAAGTTAGAGGACATCGCGTGGCAGAAGCAACTATTTATGACAGGGATAACATAATTAGAGGCAAGTTACAGGGCGAGAAGACCGAATTTGAGGTGCCGGTCTCTAAAAATTTTGACGCTCAGAAGTTTTTGATCCAGAACGATGTTAAGAAAGTCACAGTTGACCCCCAAAAACAGGCGGAATGGTGGTTAATAGTTTCCCAATTTCTCCCCTTCGTGCTTATTCTTGCCATATGGATTTTTATGCTCCAGCAGATGCAGGGGGGAGGCTCTCGGGTCATGGCTTTCGGCAAGAGTCGGGCCAAAAAAGTGAACAAAGATCAGCCACGAGTTACTTTTAAGGATGTCGCTGGTCTCGACGAAGCGGTAGAGGAGCTAGAAGAAATCCGGGATTTTCTAGCAAGCCCGGGGAAGTTTATCAACTTAGGAGCGAAAATTCCTAAGGGTGTTCTTCTTTACGGACCGCCGGGGGCCGGAAAAACTTTGTTGGCTCGTGCGGTCGCCGGAGAGGCGGGTGTTCCATTTTTCTCCATCTCCGGTTCGGATTTTGTAGAGATGTTTGTTGGAGTTGGAGCCTCTAGAGTGCGTGACCTTTTTGATCAAGCCAAAACAAACGCTCCGGCCATTGTTTTTGTTGATGAAATAGATGCCGTTGGGCGGCACCGAGGCGCTGGTCTCGGTGGAGGTCATGATGAGCGAGAGCAGACGCTCAATCAGCTGCTGGTTGAGATCGACGGTTTTGACATTAAGGACAACGTTATCATTGTGGCCGCCACGAACCGTCCCGATATCTTAGATCCCGCCCTGCTTCGGCCGGGCCGGTTTGATCGTCAAATAGTGGTGGACCGTCCTGACTTGCGAGGAAGAATTGCTATTCTTAAAGTCCATGCTAAGGGCAAACCACTGGCTAAAGATGTGGATCTTGAGGTTTTGGCTAGGAGAACGCCGGGATTCACCGGGGCGGACCTCGCCAATCTCGTGAATGAAGCGGCTTTATTAACGGCGCGGCATAACAAAAAAGTTATTGACATGGTCGAACTGGAAGAGTCTATCGATAGAGTGATGGCCGGGCCGGAACGGAGATCAAGGCTCATAAGTGACAAGGAGAAGGCGGTTATCGCTTACCACGAGAGTGGTCATGCCCTGGTCGCTCACGAGTTACCTAATACCGATCCCGTCCACAAAATTTCCATCATTCCTCGGGGGCGGGCCTTAGGCTACACCCTGACTTTGCCGACTGAAGACCGTTATCTGGTGGCCAAATCTGAGCTTACGGATGAACTGGCGATGTTTTTGGGCGGGCGCGTGGCTGAAGAGATGGTTTTTGGCGATGTTACAACCGGGGCCCATGATGATTTGGAGAGAGCTACTAAAATGGCCCGTCAGATGGTTTGCGAATACGGGATGAGTCCCCAATTGGGCCCGTTAACGCTGGGACCTAAGCACGACCAGGTTTTCTTGGGCCGGGATTTCGCTTCACACCCCGATTACAGTCCAGAAATTGCCTATAAAATAGATCAAGAAATCCGCCGAATTGTTGACGAAGCTCGGGACAAAGCGCGGAATATCCTTACTAAAAGCCGGAAAAAATTAGATCAAATTGCTAAGACACTGGTTGAAAAGGAAACTTTAGAAAAGGAAGAGTTGATTGAGCTTTTAGCGGGAAAGAAAATTTCTTCGAAGAAGACTACACCCTCGAAAAAGGTTCAAGAAAAGATTACGGCTCGTGAATCCAAAAAGAAAAAGGTAGGCGACATACCGGGCAAACTGAGACCGGTCGAAGGCTGAAAGTGAAAGCTGACAGAATAGTAATTTCTGATTACGAAGCCCCGCTTTAAGCGGGGCTTTTTTTATCGATATGGTTATATGTTTGAGGGTTGAGCAAATTTTGAGTAAAATTTCCTTGGAGTTCATTTACCCCCGAACTAGCCCGCTAAAAGGTTGGAGGTCCGGGAAGCTTGACGAAATCAGTGTGAAGGAGAGTGACCATTTTGGATCTTAATAAAATAAAACAGGGTGTCAGGCTGGTATTAGAAGGAATTGGCGAAAATATTGAGAGAGAAGGTCTTAGAGATACCCCTGCCAGAGTTGCCAATATGTACCAAGAGCTTTTCTGGGGGATTGGAGAGGATCCCACAAAGGTCGTTACGGTGACCTTTGCCGAGAACCACGACGAGATGGTTTTGGTCAAAAAAATCCCTTTTTACTCCGTTTGTGAACATCACCTGATGCCCTTTGTTGGCAAAGCCCACCTTGCCTACATCCCGGGGAAAGAAGGAAAGATTACCGGCATTTCAAAGCTTGCCCGCGTAGTCGAGGTTACTTCGAGACGACTTCAGGTTCAAGAAAGATTGACCACGACCGTCGCTGACAGCTTAGTTTCCGCCCTTAGCCCGAGGGGGGTTTTGGTTCTTATCGAAGCGGAGCACTTTTGCATGAGTATGAGGGGGGTAAGCAAGCCCGGCACAATCACGGTTACCTCAGCCGTTAGAGGAATTTTCTTAACAAACGAAGCCACTAGGGCTGAGGCCATGGCGATTATCCGGGAGTAACCCCAAGAATGGGATTTAGGATACAGGATATAGGATTTAGGGGCTAGACTAACACCTTACAGCTGACTAAATCTCTATACCTCGTATCTAGCGAGGGAAGATGAAAACGAACGCAAGAGTTTTGGTAGTTGAAAATGAAAAAGAAGCAAGACACTTAATGGAAGAGGTAGGCGTGCACCGGGATGGTGTTGATATTATGCTATCCAAGGCCTCGCACCGTCTCCTAAAGCTAGAGCAAGTAGATGTAAGAGCGGCAAACATCATCAAACAAGAGATTCTTTCTCGGGGAGGAGAAGCGGCTGTTTCGTGGTCGGTCTATGCTCTGGCCAAGAACGCGAGAAGTGATGTCTTGCTGATGGGCACGATTAAGCAGCTAGAAGAACTTTACCATAAGCTGAAGCTTCAACCCTTCGGGCTTGCCGACATAGCCGAGGAAATAAAAGAGGCGCGTGACAATTTCGACGCCGCCCGAAGAGACGTAAAAGTTGGGAAAACCGAGATGAACTTTGGGGAAAGAACTTA
>DATBWY010000043.1:0-3547 GCA_036514555.1 Candidatus Subteraquimicrobiales bacterium | reverse complement strand
TAGTCCGCGGCCTCTAAAGCCATCTGGCGGCTCTTGTCAAAACTGGGATCGCGAAACATATCCCGGGGTCCAATTAGTTTTCCGTCCTTTAACTGGAATCCGTGGCAGACAACACGCGGGGGCCCGTCGAAACGGCTGGGCGTGTCTTCCTTGAGAGAAACAGGCATTAGTGGTCCGTGGTGGGAACCACGCATCCATCCCGCTACCGTGTAAGGAAACGAAAAAGGTTCTAATACTTCTCCCACCGCAGGTAAGCCCGACTGGGCTCTCACAACCATCACCGGATCATCTTTACCCACATATCTTCCAGCGATCAAGCTCAAGCGCTGGGTCGAGGTGACCGCTCCAATTTCATTATCGGATCTCCGAAAGACGTGTTTGATTACAAAGCGGCTGGGGGCCCCGATAAAAACAAGCAGGTCATAGATCTCATCCGGACAGGAAAATATTATCTTTCTCTTCTCGAAAAGGTCGTGAACCTCAAAATCGAATCCGCCGTGCATGCTGGGGTCAATAACCAAACCCGCGGTATTAAAGGGATCGGCGAATATCTTGTAGAGGGCATAGTTCCAAGCTCCCGGTTCGGTTTTGTCGGCCAGAAAGACAAGGACAGGTTCGCTCACCCGCTCCTCGATCTCCATTTCGGCCACGCCTGGCCCCATTCCTTTGACGTTACCCGAAAAGGCGTCGCTTAGAAGGTCCTGGCCGGCCGCATACTGACCGTACTCTTTGGCTACCTCGGTTACCTTTTCAAAGGTTTCCCAGGCAAAGCGGTGAATGTCAACCGAGTCCACTCCGTGCTTGTGGGTCATAATAAGGGCGATATCGTCTCCCACTTTGCTGCGGCAAAAATCAATTAAAAGTCCGTTCGCCTTCGCTTCCTTGAGCCGCTCTTCAGCTTTGTGAAGGAGAGCGGGATGGACATCGCTGTGCCCCACGTAACCGCCAACATCGGCCTTGATCACGCTTAATGTAATTTTTTCACCCATTCTACTACCTCCTTTTAGGATTTCTTCCTATTTGTATTAAATCTTTTTTGTTGTCAATTTTTGCTCTACTCCCACTCGTGCCCGTAGCCAAATTTCCAAAGCTCGGAAGTCACCACCTCGAAGTGCTTCTTTGTTTTTGGTTCCAAATCTACTTTATCTAAGGTGAATATCTCGGCGCCCTCGTTCATCTGCAAGGTCGTGTGGGGCTTATTATAGATATCCATAATTTTTTTTAGCTCCTTTTTGTCTTTGATATCAAACTCCACCTCGGATTCTGGCCCCGCTTCCTTAAATTTGACCGTTCCGATTACCTCGCGGCCTTTGTAGATTTTGGCCTTCATTTCTTAGCGACCTCCAAGTTCACTCACTCGCCCTAGCAGGCGAGACTTAGAAAGCAAACGGGCTCAACTACTTTTAAAATCCCTTATTTTTTGGAAAGAGTTTCTGGTTTCGCCCTAAACACGGCCCTGGTGGCAAAATCATAGCACAAAATTAGGCGCATTTAAACAAGTTTCAATTTTAGCAAAAATTCGGATCCGAACAAAAGTTCTTAAGAATTGAGCGCAATCGTGGCTCATCGCCTAATAGTCCAAGCAAGGTCAAGGTCGTCTTGAGTTTCGCGGCCTTGTCCGTTTTGATGGTGTTCGGGAGCCCTGCTTGCAGGGTTAGGGCCGGAATGACCCGCTTCGCCCCCGACTGGTATATATTCCCAGGCGCTTCTTTTCCAATCGTTTCTTTCCGCCCGCTTAATCTTATTCCACCGGGCGGGATTACCCCAAAATAATTTGATAACCGCCTGAATGACTATGAAATTGAGTAAATGGCGGTAGAAAAAACGCTGTAGAGGCACGAACCAGAGGGGCCACTTTTTTTGCCGGGCAAGGACAAAGGCTAATTGCCCGAGAACAAGCTCCAGCGCCAGAAAAACGCTTAGATACAAGATAATCTTGGTTACGTCTCCTCCGAGAAATAAAACCCCAAGTATGCTCAGGTCAACAAAGATGGCGACAAAAGGAAAAATTATTCCAAAAACTAAGAGATAGGGCAGGCCTATCAATCCTAAGCCACCACTCCGGCGAGAAAATAAAATTGATTTGTGTTTCCAAAAACACTGGATAATACCGTATGACCATCTGACGCGCTGCTTAAATAGGTCCTTTAGAGTGACTGGGGCTTCCGTTAAGGCGTGAGCCTTGTCTTCGTAGATCACGCGATAGCCGGCCCTCTGGACACTGATGGTTAAGTCGGTGTCTTCCGCCAGAGTCTGACCGCTAAAGTAACCCGCCTTCTTAATCGCAATCTTTCTAAAGGCGCCCGCCGCCCCGGGTACTATTGTGATGCAGTTGAGCAGTTCGCTTGCTCTTCTATCTAAATTAAGGCTGGTAATGTATTCAATAGACTGCCAAACAGTAAGCAAATTGTGCCTGTTTCCCACCAATATATTGCCGGCAACCGCTCCCACTCTAGGATCTTCAAAGGGCGCCACCAAATTTTTAAGGGTGTCGGGCAGAAAAATGGTGTCGGCATCCGCCGTGACAATGATCTTGCTCCTGGAGTGTCTAATGCCGTGATTTAAAGCGGCGGCCTTACCCTCATTGGGCTTTTGGATAAGCCTGATCCTGGGGTCAGTAATTGAGCTAACCTCACTCGCGGTGTCATCTGTGGAACCATCGTCAACCACAATGACCTCAAAATTGGGATAGTTACTGTTAAGGACGGAAAGAAGGCACTCCTTTATGACGCTCTCCTCGTTATAGGCGGGCACCACAACGGAAACATGGGGTTTATAAAGAGCGTCTCTCGGGCCTCGTCTACCCTTCTTAATGCGGTGTTGGAGGAGGGAAAGAACAGACATTGCGACTATCCGAAAAAGGTTCAGGAAAACTATCAGAGCAATAATTACCTTGAGGGCTGTTTTTAAAACAACGATTCCCCGCAGAGTAGCCAAGAATATCAGACCGGTTAAAACTTCCGCCTTCGCCGCTCTCGGCATAAAAAAGGAGCGATCTCTTTTAACCATTTCAGATAGTGTTACAAATTCGTACCCCGCTTTTTTATAGGTCTCAATGACCCCCGGCAGAGCTTTTATGGTTTGCTCTCTGTTTCGGTCTCCGTCATGCATCAATAAGACGATCGTGTCCTTTGAAGAATCAACTGATCTCTTAGTTATTTTTTCACTTCCGTCCCGCTTCCAATCTACGGAATCGATATTGGCATTAACTATTAAATAGCCTTGATTTTGGGCCCGCCACAGCTGATGCGCGTTTTGAGTGGTGACTGGGCGGCTTAGATTTAGATAAGGGGGACGAAAAAGCCGCGTAGAGTGCCCGGTCGTTACCTGGATTAACTTTTGCGTCGCCGTTAGTTCGTCGTATAGCTGTCTTTGGTTCAGCCTAGTAACATCCGGGTGGGTGAAAGTATGGTTTCCGATTTCATGTCCCGCTTCATATGTCTTTTTAGTAAGAGAGGGGTATTTTGCAATATTTCTTCCTAGCGAAAAAAAGGTCGCCTTTACCTTGTGGTTCTTTAAAATCTCTAATATTTGTGGGGTGTGCCTG
>DATBWY010000042.1:0-2595 GCA_036514555.1 Candidatus Subteraquimicrobiales bacterium | reverse complement strand
GCTGGCAACGCTTGACATCCGGGTAATAGCGGTCTGGCAATCGGTAACGTTTATGGCGTCAGCATCTTTTAGAAAATTCGCCTTCTCCCTGACGACGTTCTGATCAGCGCCCCGGGGCGGACCAAGCTCGGCGGTTACCGCGAAACGCCCTTGATTTAACACCTTTTTTAAGCTACTTTTCACCCTCGTTCTCCAGTAAATCGGCCCGGATTCTTCGCCGCGGAGAGCCGGCCATCCCCACTGACCAGTTTTTGGCTTCAGTGATCGCTTCCATCTGTTCTAGCTGATTCTTCAGGCTTAGTTGATTATAAATCTGTTCCCAGACGCACGGAATATCCTTGGAAACCTCACAGCGCCCATCCTTAGCCCCACCACAGGGACCATTAAGCAAACTTTTGGCGCACCTGGCAACCGGGCAAAGACCACCGGTTTCACCCAAAATGCACTGGCCGCAACCAGCACAATTTTCCTCAAAGAAACCAATTTTCCTTGGCATCCCCATAAAAGTGGTGTCAACCGCCGGATAAACAAGGGCCTTGGGATACCTCTCGGCCAAAGTCTGAATTCCGACCCCACAGGCCATCGACAAGGTAACCTCGCTCTTCTCAACCCGCTCTTTTAGCGGCTCGACAAACTCCCACTCACACTGCCTTAAAACTGACTCTTCCTCGACCTCAAGGCTCAGACCCTCTTTTTGACCGAGCACCCTTAGAGTTTCAGCGAGGTGGGCTACTTCTCTTCGACCGCCTGTGAAGCAAACAGCGACACAACTGCTGCAACCAACTACGAAAATACGCTTGTAGCCGGCGATCATATTTCTTATTTCCTCGATTGGTTTTTCGTTCGCGACAATCATCTTAGCTCACCAATTTCCTCTTTTACTGCAGATCAACTTTGGGATTTCGCCTTTGCGCTGATTGCTTTTGAATTAATGCGCCAATCTGGGCCGCGTAGGGTGGCTCCAGATTAAAAATCTTGAGGCGCTCCTCGCCAAAATCCAAATCTTTTAGAATCCGCTGAACATAGCCAACTCTCTTGTTGGCCCAAAAACTTCCCTTTGCGAAGTGGCAGGTTTGACCCTGACAGCTAACAACAAAAGCTCCTTCGGCCCCCAATTCAAAAGCCCTTAGAAGATGGTCCTGGCTGATCTTGGCGCTGCAAAGCACCTTTATCACTTTTGCCTCTTTTGGTAAGGATAAATTTACCTCACCGCTCGCGCCACCGTAAAGCCCGTACGCGCAAATAAAAACGGGTATAAGAGACCCTTTATTCTTAAGAAGCGCTTGTAGCTCTCTCTCAATCCTTTCGTCTTCCCCACTTTTAAGAATTATGGCCTTTTCCGGGCACTCAGAGACACAGATGCCACAAGCCTGGCAGGCCCGGCTGGAAATTTGAGCTTTTTCTTCATAAATATAAGGAGCGTCAAAGGGACAAACTCTGAGACAAGTTAAACAAGCGATGCATCGCTCTTTGAGAACAAAAGCCCCGGCGCCACAATTAAGGCATCGTTGGGCCTCTTTGACTCCTTCAGCCGGATTGTAACCTAATTCTACTTCATCAAAACTGTTCACGCGAACTTCCTCGGCTAAGGAAAGCCCTTCAAGTCGGGGAAATTTTTTTATGGCCTCCTTAGCGCTGGGAGGAACCTCACCAATTGCCTGAACCTTTTTTTCTTCAAGACCCTTCAAGGAACCGTGTTCAAGATAGTTGTTTATATTTAAGGCCGCTTTTCGGCCGGCCGCCATCGCTTCGATCACCGTTTTTGGCCCGGTAACCGCATCACCGCCGGCAAAGATTCCGGCGCTGTGGGTTCCCAAAGAACTCTCGTGAACAATAATTCTTCCCGGTTTTGAGAACTTGATCTCGCTTCCGGAACCGACAAAATTATGATCGGGCGCCTGACCAATGCTTAAAAGGACGGCATCGGCGGGAATTAAAAACTCCGAGTGCGGAACCGGAACGGGTCTTTTGCGGCCGTCCCTGCCAACCTCGGCAAGAGCTGTTTTGACACACCTAACCGAAGAAACCCGACCATTATCGCCCCTAAATTCAGTTGGCGCCGTCAGAAAATTAAAAATAATCCCCTCTTCCTGAGCTTCTTTCACATCCCAGGGATAGGCGGGCATCTCCTCCTCGGAACGCCGGTAAACCACCGATACTTCCTGGGATCCTAATCTTAGGGAAGTCCGGGCGGCATCAACGGCGGTGTTGCCGCCGCCAACGACCACCACTTTCTCACCAACTGAGACCTTCTCTCCCAAAGCAATTTTCTTTAGAAAAGAGGTTCCGCTGGTAATTCCCCTTAAACTTTCGCCGGCGATCCCTAATGTTAAGGGCCGGTGACAACCGACCGCTAAAAATACCGCGTCAAAATCGTCTGTTAGAACCTCTAGCGTAATGTCTTTCCCAACTTCTTCCCCGGTTTCTACTTCAACACCTAACTTAAGGATAAAATCGATGTCTCGCTGAAGCTCTTTTCTGGTCAGCCGATATTCAGGGATACCCACTCTAAGCATCCCTCCTAAAACCGGAAGCGCCTCAAAGATGGTAACTTTGCAGCCTAAGAGGGCAAGATCATGTGAACAAGTAAGACCC
>DATBWY010000041.1:0-4410 GCA_036514555.1 Candidatus Subteraquimicrobiales bacterium | reverse complement strand
ACGTCATCGATGGAAAAATCCTGGTTCTCTAGGGCAATTTGAGCGTGGAAAATTACCTGCAAAAGGAGGTCGCCTAACTCTTCTCGCAAGCGAACGGGGTCCTTTTTTTCGATGGCCTCGATAACTTCATACGCTTCTTCGATGAGGTAGGGCTCTAATGACCGGTGCGTCTGTTCCTTGTCCCAGGGACATCCGGAAGGGCCTCTTAAATGGGCCATTATATCGAGAAGTCTTTCAAATCCGCTGGCGTCTGACATTGTTCCTCTAGAACGCTGAGTCAGGGGTAAACGGTGAAACTCGATCCGTTACCGTCAGGAAAGATTTTTGGAGGCTTAAAACCAAAGTAGTTCTGGCTAATCGAAAAGATTGCTACATAAATTTCTTTATTTTGGCTTTTTTCTTTAGATCGCTTACAAAGGACTCATATTTCTTCCTTTGTTTCTGACCGAGAACAATTTGTTTCGCCTGTTCCTTAGACTCTTCATACGAACGCTGTTTTTCCGGTTTCTTCTCGTCGACTCTTAATATGTAGAACTTGGCTTCAGACTTTACGACATCACTAACGGAACCGGGCTTAAGAGCAAAGGCCGCGTCGGCCAGTTCTTTGCTCAGAAGTTGCCGGGTTCTAAAGCCAAGATCTCCCCCTTGATTCTTTGTTTCATCGTCTTTTGACTCTGCCTTGGCTGTTTCCTCAAAACTTGCCCCACCTTTAAGCTTTGCTAAAACCTCCTTGGCCTTAGTTTCTTCCTCTAGAACGATTTGGCGCAATTTTACCTGTTCCTGTTCTTTAAACTGGTCCGGGTTTTCATCGTAGGATTTCTTGGCCTCATCATCGGTGACCTTCAGCCCTTTATAGATTTTCTCGTTAACTTTATTGAGAACAAGGTCCTGATCTAACCTCTTTTTGAGATCCTCTTCGGTCATCTTGAGCTCTTTCAGACGATCGTTATAGGCCTGAACCGAAGGAAAACTTGATTTTATCCGCTTCAGGGCTTCATCTGTTTCCTTTTTGGTTACCGTTATTTTGTTCTTTTGGGCATAGTCCAACAGAAGCTCGTTTTTGATGAACTGATCTAAAATAGCATTCTTAAAGTTTTTCTCGGCCTCTGCCCCTTGGGCACCCGGCGTCTGTCCGTGCTGCGACTTCATCTGATCATACTGCTTATCCACGTCTTCGAGGTAGATTTTTCGGCCGTTAACCGTCGCTGCCAGCTTTTGGCCACAACCGAGAGCCAACAGAGTAACAACCAGTACACCAGCCGTGATCGATGCCCATAACTTTCTCCTCATCCCACACTCCTTCATATAACCGCACTGCTCTAGTTCCACAGTGACATTAATTAACAGATTTACTTCGCGTTTTGGAGCTTTTTTACCAGAAGCATTATATCACCAAAAAGAACGTTGAGAAAGGGCAAGATTTTGTCCGGGTAAATTTTGGGAAAAAGAAGGCTCTGGCTTCGAGAATAATAAATTAACCCTGGGTGTTTTTGCCCTAAGGAAGAAAGTTGTTCAGGCTCAAGATAAATTCCTTCAAGAGCGAGGGTGTTTTTGCGCCAGCGAACCTCATTAATCTCTAAATCGTTGGCTATCACCTTAATTTTGGCCACATTTATAACCGATTTTGCCGGCTGCGGCAGCGGGCCGTATCTGTCCTCGAGTTTTTTTACCGCGCTTTGAGCCTGTTCAACGCTTTTTATGCCCGCAATCTCCCGGTAGGCCTCAATTCTTAAGAACTCTTCTTTAATGTAGGTATCTGGCAGATAGGCCTCCACCGGAAGGTCAATTCTCATCTCAATTTCTTTAGGAACCGGTCTACCTTCTATTTCTCGAACCGCTTCCTCTAGAAGCTCACAGTAAAGCTCAAAGCCGACCGCCACTAGATGTCCGTGCTGCTCCGGGCCAAGCAGGTTACCGGCCCCTCTTATTTCTAAGTCTCGCAGGGCGATCTTCAGCCCTGAACCAAGCTCGGTAAATTCACCGATCGTTTTCAACCTTTCCAGCGCGGCTGTGGAAAGAAGTTTTTTGGGTGAGAAAAAGAAGTAAGCATAGGCCCGGTGGTCGGAACGCCCCACTCTCCCTCGAAGCTGGTAGAGCTGGGCAAGACCCAAGTTTTCCGCTTCTTCCACGACAATAGTATTAACGGAGGGAATATCTAGTCCCGACTCGATAATGGTCGTGCAGACCAAAACATCATATTTTTTGGCTAAAAAATCAAGCATTACTTTCTCCAAGTCTTTTTCTTTCATCTGTCCGTGGGCTATAGTTACTCTTGCTTCCGGCACCAATTTTTTAACTCTTTCAAAGACTTTATCGATGGTTTCTACTCGGTTGTGAACATAATAAACTTGTCCCTCCCTTTCTAATTCTCTTCGGATGGGCTGCTTGGCAAGGTTGCTCCCATATTCTCCGACGTAAGTGAGGATAGGATAACGATCCTCGGGAGGCGTGTCGATCAGGCTTAAATCTCTCAAACCCGTCAAAGACATCTGTAAGGTTCTAGGGATAGGCGTCGCCGATAGTGTTAGAACGTCCACCGTTTTCTTCATCTCCTTTAGGCTCTCTTTGTGCGAAACCCCAAAGCGTTGCTCCTCGTCAACGATGACCAGACCAAGGTCCTTCGGAAATATATCTTTCTGAAGCAAACGCTGAGTCCCAATAATCACATCTACTTCGCCGTTTTTAAACTTTCCAACGATCTCTCGTTGCGCCGCTTGCGACCTAAATCTGGAAAGCATCTCCACAAAGACCGGAAAAGGGGCAAAGCGCTCCCTAAAAGTGCTGAAATGTTGCTGGGCTAAAATGGTGGTTGGCGCTAAAACCATCACCTGTTTTCCGTCAAGCACCGCCTTGAACGCGGCTCTGATTGCCACTTCGGTTTTCCCGTAGCCAACATCTCCGCAGACCAATCTGTCCATCGGTCTTTCTGCTTCCATATCTCTCTTCACCTCATCAATGGTTTTCGCTTGATCGGGAGTCTCCTCAAAAGGGAAAGTCTCCTCTAGTTCCCTTTGCCAAGGGGTATCCGTTGAGAAGGAAAAACCCTTTCCTTGCCTCCGGTGAGCATAGAGATTTAACAGATCAAAAGCTAAATCTCTTAAAGCCTTTTTGACTCGCTGTTTAGTGCGCGACCAGGCTCCCGAACCAAGCCGGGAGAGCTTGGGCTCTGTATCAGCCCCCACGTATCTAAACACTTTTTTTATCTGATCGAGCGGGATATACAAACGGTCTTTGCCGGCATACTCCAGGAGAAGATAATCACGCACGGCCCCGTCAACCTCTTTCTGAACCAGCCCGCCATACTTTGCTATGCCGTAATTTTTATGGACTACAAAATCTGCCACTTTTAGGTCGGCTAACTGTAGAGTTGAGAAAGACTCTTTCGTTTGCCTTTCAAGCCGCGGTTTCCTTTTCACCCCAAAAATGTCGCCCTCACTAATGAGGCACAGCTTTGCCCCCTCCATTATGAATCCGTGATTCAGATCCCCTTCTACCAGGTTAATTTTGGCCAATCTATCGCTCTTTGAAGCATCATATCCCCACTCTTTGATGACCTCGCCTATTCTTTCGAGAGTTCCTTCTCTTAGCGAAATAAAAGTGGTGATTCGATCTTTTGGAAGTATCTCCGATTCCAAGAAGTTTTTTAGGCGCTCAAGTTTGCCTAAGAAGGGCTCAATAAGGGAGGATTTGAACTCTATTCCACCGGGCACAGAAGCCGCTTTTTTCAAGGAGATAAACTCAAGCCTGGGAAGCAAAGCCGAATCAAATTCTTGAGGAGCAAGGTAGTATGAATGAATTGAAGGATGGACCGATTTAAAATGGAGCCGTTCGGCCAAAAATCCCTGGCATTGCTTAAAAAACTTTTTGGCCGTGTCTTCGATATCTTTAGTCTCGTCTAGAACCAGCAGGGAACCAGGAGGCAAATAATCAAAGAAGGTGCTGCGCATCGCCATTGCGTTTTCACCCGCCCGCTGGTCCAAGTGCCCTTCTTGGCAGGGAAAAACAGTGGCCTCTTTTAAGGAAGAGATTGATCCTTGCGTAGTAAGCGTAAATTCCCGCAGAGAATCAACGGTATCTCCGAAAAACTCTACCCGAACCGGATGAAAAGAGTGGGTGGAAAAGATATCTATGATGCCGCCCCGCACGCTGAACTCCCCGCGGCCTTCAACCAAAGAGGCACGAACGTAACCCGCTTCCACCAAATAGTGAAGCACTGAATCAAAGGGTATCTCTTGCCCTTTTTTTAAAATTAGAGGTTCTAAAAGTGATTGGGGCGGAGGAAGCTTCCTTAACAAGGTTTTAACCGAGGCCACAACAACCATCGGGGCTTTACTCTTCAGAAGGTGAAATATCTCCATCCTTTTGCCCACTATTTCTCGATTGGGATGAAGCCGCTCAAAGGGCAAAACC
>DATBWY010000040.1:0-2986 GCA_036514555.1 Candidatus Subteraquimicrobiales bacterium | reverse complement strand
ACTCCTTAAAAAATCAGTATTTAAAAGTCAGGTTAAATCCCAACGGGACTAAATGAAAAAGTAAAAATGACAATCCCTGCCCGCCGCTGCCTGCGGCGTGGGCGCTGGCAGGCGGCTAAAATTAAAAATGTTTTTTCTATTTACCGTTTTATACCACCTCAATAGAGGCGACATCCTTGCTTATCCTCGAAATCAAATCCTTTATCTTATCAACCGCTTTATCAGAGGGAATCTCTTTTATTCTGGCGATCTCTTCTTTCAAGGGTAGGTCCAAAACTTGCTTGAGGCTTACGCCCCGGCTTAAGGCGCTAACGGTTGCGTCATAAAAGGCAATCAAGGCCTTAAGCATCCAATATTGTTTCTCTGGCGGGCAAAAAGCATCTACATCGTGAAAAGCGGACTGCTGGAGAAAATCCTCCCGAATCATTCGGGTTGTTTCTAAAATCGCCTTTTCCGATTCGGGCAGAGCATCGGGCCCCACCAATTGCACAATTTCCTGAAGCTCGCTCTCTTTTTGAAGCAGGAACATAGCGCGGTCTCGAAACTGTTTCCAGTCGGTCGCCACATTTTCGCTAAACCAATCATTAACCAAACCAAGGTATAATGAATAGCTTTTTATCCAAGAAATGGCGGGGAAATGTCTCCGGTGAGCCAGGGAAGTATCCAAAGCCCAGAAGGCACCGGCAATCCTTAAGGAGTGCTGAGTCATTGGCTCGGAAAAGTCACCCCCCGGAGGAGAGACCGCCCCAACGACCGTAATTGAGCCTATCCGCCCATCGCCTCCTAAACACTCGACTTTCCCGCTTCTTTCATAAAAATTAGCCAACCGCGTAGCCAGATAAGCGGGATATCCCTCCTCGCCAGGCATTTCCTCTAGTCTTCCCGAAACCTCTCTTAAGGCCTCGCCCCACCGGGAAGTGGAATCAGCCATAATGGCGACGTTATACCCCATATCGCGATAGTATTCAGCAAGGGTAATACCGGTATAAATAGAGGCTTCTCGGGCGGCAACCGGCATGTTGGAGGTGTTAACCACGAGAATGGTTCTTTCCATCAGGGGGCGGCCACTTTTAGGGTCCATAAGCTCTGGGAACTCCTTAAGAACCTCGGTCATCTCGTTTCCTCGCTCCCCGCAACCCACGTAAACGATGATATCGGCATCGGCCCATTTAGCAAGGGTCTGCTCGGTGACCGTCTTTCCGGTTCCAAAACCTCCCGGGATGATGGCATTACCGCCCTGAGCAATCGGAAAGAAAGTATCCAAAACCCTCTGTCCGGTAACAAAGGGCGTCTCGGGATCCATTTTCTTTAGATAAGGTCTCCCCTCTCTAACCGGCCAGGTTTGCATCATTTTTAGTTCTTGCTTATTTTCCAAAACCGCTACTGTTTCTTCAACGGTGAATTCACCCTCTTTAATGTCAGCTATTTTGCCCTCGACTCCCACCGGCACCATGATTTTGTGCTCAATCTTCTGGGTTTCTTGAACTATACCAATCACAAAGCCCGGTCCGACCTCGTCTCCCTTTTTAACTTGAGGCGTAAATTTCCATTTTTTCTGCCGCGAAAGCGCCGGTGGCATCGCGCCTCTTACAATAAAATCTCCGACATCTTCGGCAAGAACCGGTAGTGGTCTCAGGACCCCATCAAAAATTGAGGTAAGAAGACCCGGCCCTAACTCAACTTTTAGTGACTCTTCGGTGGAAATAACATCTTCGCCAACCTTGAGCCCCGAGGTGTCCTCGTATACTTGGATAACCGCTTTATCCTCCTCCAATCGAATTACCTCACCGATTAAGCCGAGGTCACCGACGCGGACCACGTCATACATTCGGGAGCCTCGCATCCCGGTGGCTTCTACGACCGGTCCGGTAATTCTTGATATGCCTCCTTTAATCATCCGTCCTCCAAGTCTGTAGTATATAAGTCGATAGTCGGGAGTCTACTGCCGACTACGCACTCCCAACTAATTTTATCCGCCGAGCTTAATATCAAAACCTATGGCTCGCCTAATGAGACGGGCAAGATATTCGCGGCGCTCCCCGACCTCTTCCAACTCTTTTTTAAGAGGAATGGAAATCACGATGGGCCGGTCGATCCGGTTAATTTTTTCTCTGGTTCTATCATCCAAGGCTATTATAAACTCTTCGCTGACGGCCACAATTCCCGAGCTGTCTTCGTTGAGCAAAAAATTAAGTTTTTTGCTGGCGTCGCCAGGATCTTTCGCCTCGACCACCTCCACCCCACCCAATCTGAACCCAAAGGCGGTTTCGGTGTCGGTCAAGACAATAAGCTTATACACACTACCCCCAACTTATTGACTAAAATTTCAAGGATTTCAGATATTTTAAGGATCACGCGGCATTCAGGAAAAAAGATCCAACTCCCTGCTTTCCTTGATCTCCCTCATTTCCTTGGTTTCCCTGTCAGGCACTACACAAGGACCAGATCTTCTTTGATCTTTTGGGAAGGCATCCCCAAGGCTTTGCCTCTCACAATTATTCTTAAGTTTATGATCTCGTTATACTTAGCCCAAATGTAGGCAATTATTAGGGCAATGCTTAGAGGGTCAGCCCGAAAAAGTTTGGTATTCTGTCTAACCTGAAGTTTCTCCAGATTTCTCTCTATGGCTGACAAAGCACCGGTTTCCATAAATTTTCCGTGGGCTTCTTTTAGGACCGGGCCATAGGGAGTTTTTTCAAGTTTATGAATCACGCCCTCGACGTCTTGGTTCTCTACTAAATCTACGAATAGTTCTTGGTCCATATATTTGCCTCCCTCTATAAAAAACAGAACCTTATCTTGTTCCTTCACCTTTTGTTGAACCATTCTTAGAATAGTCATAATGTTTATCACATCTATCTCGCGTTTTAAAACCTGATGGACCAGTTGAGCATCGAATAAGGGAACCGAGGTCCTTTCCAAAGCATAACTATAGAAAAACTCGTCAAGTGCTAGCTCTAGCCGAACCAAGTTCTTAGTCTGAGCA
>DATBWY010000039.1:0-4191 GCA_036514555.1 Candidatus Subteraquimicrobiales bacterium | reverse complement strand
GGCCGTACATGAGTCTCGTTAAACCGAGATATCCAAAAGCCAGAAAGCGCGGGATAAGAAAGGTCCTGAACCACCCCTGTTTTACCCCTTTTTGGCGCATTACGTCTTCAATAATCACCATGTGCCACTGCTCGTTGTCTTGGGATTTTCGGCCAAGTTCGATAAGGCGAATGAGATCGTCTGAACTCTCTTTTCTGGTGTAGCCGGCGCGGGCATACTTTCTTGTGAGCCTGTGGTAGCAAGAGTTTTCCCAAGCCTCGTAAGGATAGCGCGCCAATATCTCAATGCTCTTGAATTTCATCAGACTGCGTCCGCGGCCATAAACGAGGTCCATCGCAAGATACATCATTTTGAGGATGGGATTGGCCCTCATTACCGGCGTTTGAAGTGTTTTCTTTTGCTCCCTCTTTAAATCTACTTTCTCGCTCACTTCAGCTAGGTGCCTAGCCATTTTAATCACCCTCCTTTTAATGAGTTTTCTTATCTATATTTTAAACTGGTTCGAATAGGGATTAAGGCGGCACGAGAACCAGCGGAAAGCGACTTTGAAGCCGGTGTAGTCGGTACTGGGGGAGATAGAGTAGCCATTGACATAACCCACTTTGAAGCGAGTCTATACAGGAGCAAAGTATGTATCAATCCAGATGGCAGAAAATCAAGCCGATAGGGATTCATCACTTTTCGCCCCTTTCTACTCTATTTTAACACAAATTTCGAAAAGCAAGCCTCTTAAGACTCTGGATTTTGTAAAATCTTAGTAAGTTTGCTTGAAGTGTGGTATTATTAGTTTGTTCAACATGATAGCAGTCATTGGGTTTAAGCACGCAAAGTTTTAGGTCGGGACGTTTTCAGGACTTCTTGCATCTTGCTGCTTGTCTTCTCCCCCCTTTTTCTGTTTATCAAAAAAACACTAAAAAAATAATAAACACATACACAAAGGAAGTATTTATGCGTAGTTCAAGACGTTCGTTTTCAAATTCTACCAAACGCTATCGTGACTGGCAAAAGTATCCAAGCCGAAACGGTGGCAAAAGAAGGGCCGGCTTTGACCCATCGGTGCTCATAAAAAAAGCCGTGCCAAATAAAGCTAAGACCGAATATGTTCACACCCATAAGTTTGCTGATTTTTCGGTTCATAATCGACTAAAAGAGAATGCGCTGGCTAGGGGCTATAAACGTCCAACTCCCATTCAAGACCAGGCAATTCCTTATATTTTGGAAGGCAAAGACGTAGTTGGGATGGCCAACACCGGAACGGGGAAGACGGCCGCGTTTTTGATTCCCCTGATCGACAAGGTTATTAATAACAACGGGTCTAGAGTGTTGATTGTGACGCCTACTCGCGAGTTAGCGACGCAGATTGAGGAAGAATTCAGGATATTTGGGAACGGGTTAAAGCTGTTTTCGACTCTTTGTATCGGCGGAGCGTCGATAAATCGTCAGATCGATAAGTTAAACAGAAAACCTCATTTT
The DNA here is from genome assembly GCA_036514555.1 of Candidatus Subteraquimicrobiales bacterium. Classification (GTDB taxonomy): domain Bacteria; phylum Actinomycetota; class Aquicultoria; order Subteraquimicrobiales; family DATBWY01; genus DATBWY01. The sequence continues at coordinate 2,718 of DATBWY010000039.1, read as the reverse complement.
GTGATTGGAACTCCGGGTAGACTTAAGGACTTAGATCAGAGAAAGAACCTTAATCTTGCCAATTTTTCAACTATTGTTTTGGACGAAGTGGATCGAATGCTAGACATGGGTTTTATTCAGGATGTAAAGCATATAATTGGTCGGTTACCTCAAAAGCGGCATTCGTTGTTTTTTTCAGCAACGGTTACAGATAACGTACGCGGTGTCATGCAAAGCTTTCTCACCAACCCGGTTTTTGTGGCGGTCGAGTCGGAGCAAATTTTGGAAAATGTGGAGCAAGAGGTTATTAAAACGAATGGCCGAGCAAAAATCGAAGTGCTACACGAACTATTGAATAAAGAGGGTTTTGACAAAGTTCTGGTGTTTGGTCGAACAAAACGGGGAATGGAGAAATTAACAAGGCAATTACACAGACGTGGTTTTAATGTGACGTCTATTCATGGAAACAAGAGTCAGGGTCAGCGAGAACGAGCCCTAAAGCAATTTCGCAACAGCCGGATTCAAGCTTTGCTGGCAACCGACGTGGCCTCGAGGGGGCTGGATATAGACAACATAACCCACGTGATCAACTTTGATTTGCCGGACACCTACGAAGATTATGTGCATCGGATTGGGAGAACAGGCCGAGCCGAAAAGACCGGCGTGGCTGTGACCCTTGTGGGATAGTCAAGTCGAAAAATGTCCCCAAATTCTAAAAACGATAGTTTACTAAGGATGATATTTAATAAACTTAAGTCGCTGCTAGCGCCCTACGAGCCTCCGCTTGTCGCAAAGTCCGATCATCAATCAAGGTATGAACTGGAGTTCGATAGGGATTACGAAACAAAATCAGAGCGAACGGGAAAGAAGACAAAAAAGCACGGACTGTATTTTGCCGGTATCATAACCCAAAGCAATTACGTTGGTCTCTATTTTATGCCTATTTACTCGCATGCTGATCAGTTTAAGTTCCTATCGCCTAGATTACGCAAAATGCTCAAAGGAAAAACCTGTTTCTACGTTAAAGAGTGGGACAAGGATCTAGAATCAGAAATCAAAAAGATGGTTGCTGAAGGTTACGAACTCTATGAAAAATTTGAAGGACCATCCGCCTAGCGCCTCCATTCCTCGATTACTATCGTAAATCCGCCTTAGTATCTTATCGATTTCCTTAGCTTAAAAAGGGGGGAATTTATTCCGGCAAGGACCGTCGTGAATTTGATTGATTTTTCTTGCGGAAAGGTATATGGTTATTCGAGTATTATTTGAGACCTAGCAATCTGGTTACGACTGATTTATAATACCACTAAGAGTATGATAGGAGGTTTACGCGTTGGCCGAAGGTACCGTTAAGTGGTTTAATGACAGAAAAGGTCATGGTTTTATAAAGAGTGAAAATAAAGAATTTTTTGTTCACCGATCTTCGATTCAGAGTCCGGCTTCTAAGATTTTGAAGGAGGGCCAGAAAGTTCAGTTTGAAGTTACCTCGGGGCCTCGGGGGGAGCAGGCGGTAAACGTGAAAGTAACTGACGAGGGAACCGACCAAACCACGGATGAAAAAATCCGAGCCTTCATGAAAGCCAGCAAAGAGAAGCTAAGAGACCTTAAAAAGAGAAGAGACCGGCGATAACCACAAGGGCGGGTTAAAAAAAACCCTTAAAACCGCCTTTGCCCTCCTCCAAAACCTCTGGTTGCTCGACGTGGCTTGGCTTCGTTAACTACTATCTCTCTCTCTTTCAGGGAGTAGCCGTTAAACTTATCAATCGCCTTCTTTGCTTCTTCGTCCGTCGACATTTCGACGAAGGCAAATCCTTTGGATTTACCGGTATTGCGGTCGGTGATTATCTGTGCGGTTTCTACGGTGCCGACCTCAGCAAACAACTCGTTTAGATCTCCCTCGGTAACCTCAAAAGAAAGGTTTCCAACGTACAATTTCCTCTTATCAGACAATTTTACCTCCTAAAGAATTTCGCCTTCAAGACTGTCGAGAATCTTCGAAGGCCTTAACAAAACAAAAATTAACTATCGCATTTCTAAACGATTTATACTATATAATAGTTATTATTTTTTTTCTACCCTAACGGGCAATTTATTTCAAATTTCTAAGTCGGCGGGCGAACAAAAAGCCGCCGAGCTTTGGTTTGTTAGTTTCGAATTACGCGTCTGTCTGGTAAAATAGTACTGCGTTTATCGGTTTGAACGGAAGATATTGCGCAGGAAGGCTTGGTAAAACAAATAGGATATTTTTGAGTCTCAAGAGTGGTGGGCTAGAAAAAATGCAGCTTCCTAAGATTTTGGTAAAAGACAAGAAAACAGCTTTTCCAGTGATCCAAGGCGGAATGGCGGTTCGGATTTCCCTGGCTCCCTTAGCGGCTGCCGTCGCTCGTAGCGGGGGAATTGGCATAATTGGGGCCTCGGGAATGCCCCCGGCTGAGTTGGCACAGCATATTGACAGAGCCCAAAAAACGACCAAGGGCATCATCGGAGTGAATATTATGGTTGCTCTCAATATGTTCAAAGAATTGGTGCAAGTGGCGGTCGAAAAGAAAGTGGATCTTATAATCTCCGGGGCGGGAATCTCTCGTGATTTGTTCAAGTGGACCAAAGATAAAATTCCCGTTTTCACTCTCGTTTCTTCCGCGAGGCTTGCCTTAATTTCGGCCGAACTTGGCGCTTCAGGCATAATTGTTGAAAGCGGTGAGGCGGGCGGACATTTAGGGACTGATCCGCGTACGTCTG
>DATBWY010000038.1:0-2715 GCA_036514555.1 Candidatus Subteraquimicrobiales bacterium | reverse complement strand
CCAACAGTTGGGTTATCAAGGAGTACGCCCTCTTTATCCCTCCGGAAAGGCTAGGCGATGTCATGGTTGCGAACCACAAAGTAATCCAAGAAAGAGCGGTAATTAAGAATACGAGCGTTGTCACTTCATAAAAAAAAGCATCCAAAATTTGCTTTCTTCTGATGTTATTAATGGCTTTGAGAACTATTCCGAACAAAACTTGAATGACTCCCAGGGCCCAAGTACCAACCAGAAACGTAAGGGCGTCTTCCAAAGGGTTAAAAAGAATAAGACTCTTTAACACCGGCGGTAACTTTTCAATCTCAACCCCGAAATAACTTCCGGTTATAACCCCTACTATCATCGAGGAGCTCCCCCCGTAAATTAACAGGTTAAAAAACCTCTGAACATTCTCGGAAACATCCAATCTTTTTCCCAGCCACCACGAGGCGAAAGCCAAAATCAGTCCGTAGCCAAAGTCTCCTAAAGCGAGTCCAAAGAAAAGGAAGAAAAAAGGAGCAAGATAAGGAGTTGGATCCAACTCATCGTAATCGGGAAGTCCGTAAAGCCTCGTTATAACCTCAAAAGGAGCCACCAACCGGTTATTCTTTAGAACAACGGGAGGGTCGTCACTTGCTGAGGTATCGAGAAAATTTAGCTCAATTTCTTCAGAAAACCGTCCTATCTGATTTTTTAAGATATCGGTTTTTTCCGCCGGTAGCCAGCATTCCATGATAAAAGTCTGTTTGGTTCGGGAAAAATTCTTCTGAATTTCAACTTTTTTTCGCTCGTTTTCTATGAAATCCCTGAGAATAATAAGGTCATTTTTATAGCGACAAAAGCCCGCAATTTTTTGGTGTAGGTTGTTCAATTCCTGGTTGATTTCGGCCCGTTTCTGGTCGAGCCGGGCTATCTCCTCGGCCGGAGTTTTCTCAAAGCCAGGAAAGGCCACTTGCCTAAACCCGTGCTGAGGAAAGAGCGAATAAAGCTTTACGGCGTGACTCTTATGAAAGACAAAAATGACCCGAGCCACTTGAGAATCTTGGTTCAAAAGATACACGGCTGATTCCCGAGCCTTTTTTTCAATTTCCCCCTGAAATTGGGAGAATCTATGGACGGGAATTTCACCCGCTAGAATCATCGTTTCTTTGGTATCTTTAATTTCTTTTAGATCTAGTAAGAGTGAAGACCATGGGCTTAGGTTTGCCCTTAAGGTTTTTATCTTTAAAAGTTGATTCTGGAGGGAATTTAACTCTATATCCAGGTTCTCGCAATCGTTGTAGATTTGCTCAAAATTAAGGGTGTTTTGGATGCGCTCAAATCTCCTTCGGCTGACTTTCACCTTTGCCTTGATGAATCCCCCGAAAAATCCCCTTTTCTTTGGTTCAAATTGACACACAAAATCACTGGCAAATTGGATTTTAGAGAGTTGTAGATCAAGCTCTTTTAATTTTTCTTCATCGCCTGAACGAAGATTTAAATTAATTTTTTCTTCAGCTAATTTCTCGTCTTTCTTAAAAGCGGTAATCCGCAGCGACCCAAGTTGATGAAGCGTTTCAATTAACTTAGTCCGGTGCGACTCGTGAGCGATCAAATAGACTTTTTTCATTCTAACAACAGCCATTTTAACTCCGTCAAACGAGAATTAAGCTACTCATTATCTAGGGAAAGGTTATTAACAACAAAGTCAAGCGCTCTTTGCTTATTCCTCTCAATTAACTTCATAATTTGGTTTTGGATGAGCGACGCTTCCCCGTTGATCTTGAGCGCCTCGTCTTCTGCTTCTGCCTGAAGCTGTCCCCTTATTTCTTGGGCCATCCTTTCGGCTTCTTTCTGAACCTCACCTTTCAATTGGAGCGCGCTGTTCCCAGCTTCATTCAGAATGTTTCGCGCTTTTTGTTTGGCTTCCTCGATTATCTTCTCTGATTGCTCTTCCGCCTGATGAATTCTCAGAATTCCATCTAGCATCTCACACCGAACCCCGGTTCGCAGGTCAAATATGGCCCATGGCTACAGGATGAAGGCTTGTTGCCAAAGTACATCTTGTCACCCTGAACTCGATTCAGGGTCCCATAAGCCTTTGATTTTATTAGATGCTGAAACAAGTTCAGCATGACATTTTGCACTGTTTTTTTGAGTTTGGGAACAGCTCCAAAGGCCCGGGGCCTAAGCCTGGGACAAAATGTAGTTGCTCGATTTATCGAGCTAATTTCCCTTGAACCCCGGAATCCTTGAATCCTTAAGTCCTTGGTTAGTATCTGACGGAAAAAGAGTGGTGTCTTCCGGAGTATTCTTCCCAGTCCACTTTGACCTCACTGACCCGGGCCGATGGTGGACCTTTGTGGCACCAATCCACCAAAGTTTTAACATCATCTCTTTTTCCTTCTATGACTATTTCCACCCGACCGTCAACGAGATTTCTTACAAAACCGGTAAGATTTAATTTTTTGGCTTTTCCCAAGATATAAGAGCGGAAATAGACGCCCTGGACTTGACCTTCCACTATGACGCGCGCTCGAATCTTCGCCACTTCGCTTCCCTTCAAAGCCGAAAAATTTTCTTATCCATTCGAATCCGCGTCTTTTGAGGGGATCCCAAGTACTCTTGCTTAGCATTTTCCCACCTTTTTAGCAGGTAGGGCTTGAGTCGCTCAAAAATTCCCGCTATCCCTTCAACCACCGCGTCTGCCAGCTCATCCGTTATGGTCTGCGTTTCCAAAATAAAAGCGGCGGTCCT
>DATBWY010000037.1:0-4975 GCA_036514555.1 Candidatus Subteraquimicrobiales bacterium | reverse complement strand
CCTGCCTGCCGGCAGGCAGGGACTCAAGCTTACCTCAGGGGGCGACCCGCCAGGGCGGGTGCCGCAACCCTTCGGTGCTCTTTCATCTCAAGTTGCTCAGGTTTAGCTCGTTGAAAGCGGCATCTTTTTGGCACTTGGTAGGAGGTCGAGAGAGGACAAATCCGCTCTTGAGGCTCTTCTAAATGCAGGAAATTTTGGGGGTTCCTACCGATAAAATAATTTATAATTATGCCAATGCTCACTTATAATAAGAGTAACCACGCCCAAAGTGGCGTTTTGTCGAATGGAAAATTATGGCCAAATTTTACGTAACAACGCCAATTTACTATGTTAATCAATCGCCTCATGTTGGTACGGCCTATACGACCATCGCGGCGGACGTTTTGGCCCGATTTCACCGGCTATTAGGCGACGATACTTTCTTCTTGACCGGAACCGACGAGCACGGAACGAAGGTCGAGGAATCAGCAAAACAAGCTCAAAAATCCCCCCGCTCCTTTTGTGACGAAATTGCCGAACAGTTCAAGATCGCCTGGCTAAATTTGAACATAAGCAATGATAACTTTATTCGGACTACCGATCCTCATCACGAAAGAGCCGTGAGTTGGGTCCTGAAAACTTTGTACGACGAGGGATACATTTATAAGGGTAACTATACGGCTTTATATTGCGTAGGTTGCGAACAGTATAAAACCAAAAGTGAACTCGTAAAAGGGAAGTGCCCTGACCATAACATAAAACCTGAAGAACGGATGGAGGAGTGTTACCTTTTTAAACTTTCTTCCTTTCAAGATGAACTTTTAACCTTAATTGAAACGGACAAACTAAAAATCGAGCCTCTTCAGCGCAAAAACGAGATGGTTTCTTTTCTCGAGAAAGAAAAGCTCAAGGATTTAGCCATTTCGCGCCCTAAAGAAAAGGTTTCCTGGGGAATTCCTCTCCCCTTTGACCCCTCTCACACGACCTACGTTTGGGTCGACGCCTTTTTAAATTACCTAACCGGCCTCGGATGGCCGGAAGATAAAAAGAATTTTAAACGTTACTGGCCACCTGACGTTCAGTTAATGGCCAAGGACATCTTGAGAGTTCACGCCACTATCTGGCCTTCGATTCTATTGGCCTTAAAGCTGGAACTTCCTAAAAGAATTTATGTTCACGGATACTTTACCGTTAACGGTCAAAAAATGAGCAAGTCTTTGGGTAACGTGATCGATCCCAATGTTTTGGTGGGCAAATATGGTCCCGATGTCATCCGCTATTTTATTCTGGCGGAGTTTCCCTTTGGAACCGATGGTGATTTTTCCATCAAGAGATTGGAAGAAAGTTACAACTTCGACTTGGCTAACGACCTAGGAAACCTGCTTCACCGAACGATTCCTATGATTGAAAAATACTGTCAGGGCAAAATCCCAGAAGCCAAGGATACCTCCGGTTTCCATGAAAAACTTAAAGACGTTTCCCTTAATTCCGCCCGCGAAGTGGTACGTTTGATTGATGATCTGGACCTTAGAGGTTCTTTGACAAAAATTTGGGAGATAGTCCGGGCGGCTAACAAATATATCGATGAGGCCGCACCATGGGCTCTAGCCAAAGAATCCCAAATAGATCGGCTAAATACGGTTATGGTCACTATTGCTGAGTCTCTTAGAGTCATTGCCGTTATAGCTTCACCATTTATTCCTGACACCGCGACTAAAATCTGGAGCCAGCTAGGAATCGGTGAGCCTTTAGAGGGGCAAAGCCTCCGATCTCAACTGATCTGGGGGAAAATTCCGGTTGGCACCGCAGTGAAACGAGAAGAAGTCCTCTTCCCCCGTATACCCGATTGAACTGCAAATTTTATGATTATCCCCTATTTTAAGAGCAGAAATTTAATTAAAACTTGATTTTTCCGAAATACCTGTTATAATGAAAATCTTGTGTGTTGCTTTTAACGACAAAACTGAATATAGCTTAAGCGAAGGGACTGATTGGATGAGGTTTCTATCTCGCCAGTCGGGACCGGGGTTAAGCCTCAAAACACTTTCAGCAGGGTTTCTATGTTTGGGGCTGCTTTCAATAATCTTTTCCTATTTTTACTTTCAGAAGGCTGTCGTCTTAAAAACAGAAGGAAAAGTTACCCAGCACAGAACCCGGGCCCAGTCGGTGGGAGACTTCTTACGAGCTAGCAACATCAAACTAAAAAAAGAAGATAAAGTCAGACCAGGTTTAGCAGCTAAAATAAAATCAGACCTTACAATCGAAATTCAAAAAGCTAAACCAATAGTGATAGAGATTAATGAAGAAAAAATAATATTCGTAACATCGGCTCAAACTGCAGGCGAAGCCTTGGATGAGCTGGGGATAAAATTAAGAGCGCAAGACAAAATCATCCCCAACAAGAAGACTCCTCTAGTAAAAAACTCGCACGTAAAAGTCAATATGCGATCACAAAAGTTCGAGATGGTCCGGTCCGAAGTAGCTTTCCAGACCGTTCAGGAAAAGGACCCTTCTCTGGCAGCCGGGACCGAGCAAATTGTGTCCCCTGGCAAAAATGGCGTGGTTCTTAAAATCTTTGAAGTCCTATCCCTTCCTACTGGAGAGAGAAAAGAACTGTCTTGGGAAAGGACCCTTAGTCAGCCCGAAAATAAGATCGTAAAACTGGGGACAAAGGTGGAGCCGCGAAAACCCAGGACACGATTAGCTGCTGCAAATGCTGGTTCTCCCGCCAGGCACCGCGGTTCACCAGCCGCGCCCACAAATTATGACCCTAATCCCCCGTCTCGCGGCGGCACTGGCCGAACTTTAGCCATGAACGCTACTGCTTATGCTCCTGGATATGGGGCCGGAACAATTACGGCAACTGGCCGCCGGGCAGGATATGGACTGGTAGCAGTAGATCCGAGAGTTATCCCGCTAGGCACTCGCCTTTACATTGAGGGTTACGGTAATGCTATCGCGGCCGATACCGGGGGAGCGATTAAAGGAAATAGGATTGATTTAGGGTATAATAGCGGATCCGAGGCTTTCGCCTTCGGAAGACGCCCGGTTAGCGTTCAGGTCCTCCCATAGTTTTGCCTCGCAAACCCCGTTCACAGTTCAAAGCTCACGGTTAAGCACTAAATTCCGAGACCAATTCCCAAGTTAAATCCTAATATCTAAATTTTAAACCCTAAACACCTACCGGCAGGCAGGAATTCGAAATCCAAATTCCCGAAATTCAAAACCTGTTTGAGCATTTGAATTTTGGTTATTTGATATTGTTTAGAATTTAGTGCTTGGGATTTAGGATTTCAGAATAGTGTATATTAGGATTATGGAAGGTCTGGCTACCCCCAAAAAAACTTTGGAACTTCTTAAGAAATACCGTATTAAGTCCAAAAAGGCCTTAGGGCAAAATTTCCTTATTGACCAAAATATTCTCAACAAAATTGTCGAGGCCGCAAATCTTACCCCTCGGGATGTGGTGCTTGAAATCGGAGCTGGGATCGGCACTCTAACTCAGGCCTTAGCGAGCCGCGCTAAAACGGTCTTAGCGGTTGAATTCGACCGAGTCTTATTGACGCTCCTTAAAGAAACCCTACGCGAGCAGAGAAACGTTATAATGGTCGCTCGGGACGCTTTAAAACTCGACCTCAAAGACTTACCCAAAGACACACCACGACCTAATAAGATGGTCGCTAACCTCCCCTACAACATCGCCACCACCATAATCTTAAATTATCTTGAGCGTTTCCCTGAGCTAAAATCATACGTGGTAATGCTCCAAAAGGAAGTGGGCAAGCGAGTAATAGCTAATCCCGGCGGTAAAGAGTATGGGGCGGTGTCCATAAAAATACGTTTCTACTGCCACGCCGAAATTATCTCTTCGGTCTCGAGGAAGGTCTTTATTCCTCAACCCAAAGTTGATTCGGTTATTGTCAAACTTCAGAGGCACACTGTCCCGCCGGTAGCAGTAACCGATCCCAGCTTTTTGTTTAAAACAATCGCTGCCGCCTTCTCCCACCGTCGAAAGACCTTGAAAAACGCTCTCATAACTTACCGCTTGGGCGCACCGGAAAAGATAGACACCGCCCTTAAAATGAGCCGAATTAATCCAATAAGAAGAGCCGAAACCTTGAGCCTTGAAGAATTCGCTATTTTAAGCCACAATCTTCAGGAGAGTGGAGTTTGATTTGTGATGAAATCAAAAATATCCTTTAGGTCTACTTGTGAAAAATTATTTGCCTAAAACGGAACAAAAGGAAAAACGAGTCCAAATCATGTTTTCATCGAGCGCCCGCCGCTATGATTTGGTCAATAGTGTTTTAAGCCTCGGCCTGCACAAACGGTGGAAGCGCTTTACAGTTGAACAGACCGGACTTTCAGAAGGTGATTCTGCCTTAGATCTTTGTTCGGGCACGAATGACATCGCCATTCTTTTGGCGCAAAAAGTTGGAAAAAAAGGACAGGTTTTCGCGGTTGACTTCAACCAAGAAATGATAGAGATCGGAAAGTATAAAGTGGCTAAGGCCAACTTAAACGGGCGAGTAACGTCACAGGTGGGAAATGTCGAGAAACTGGCTTTGCCTTCGGACCAATTTGGGGCGGTAACGATCGGCTTTGGCATTCGAAACGTTGTCAATCGCGAAAAGGCCTTGGCCGAAATGTACAGGGTTTTAAAGCCGGGCGGAAGATTGGTTTGTTTAGAGTTCTCCGTGCCTCCGGGAAAGATATTCCGAAACGTCTACGACTTTTACTCGTTTAGAATTTTACCCTACTTGGGAACCTGGATTTCCAAAGATAGCTCTGGTGTTTATCACTATCTTCCGGCCTCGATTAGAGATTTCCTCACCCCCCCGGAACTCCAAAAAATGATGGAAAAAGTCGGCTTCGGAAAGGTAAAATTTCACTATTTAAGTGGGGGAATTGTAACCGTGCATGTGGGCCAAAAATAGTCAGCAGAATTTGATTCGATTCGAAAAGAACATTTGAGTGGGCTCGCGAGTCCAAACCC
>DATBWY010000036.1:0-5028 GCA_036514555.1 Candidatus Subteraquimicrobiales bacterium | reverse complement strand
CTTCCGGCCAATGATTTAAAATCCTACATCAACCAGCTCCTTGAAGGGCAAGGAGAGCTCCCCATCTGTCACTATGAATTCCAAAGTACTTAGGTCTAACAAGGATGTCTTTATTGAGGGTCGATTTAAAAAAGACGGAGTTTGATTTATGACGATTACAGTCGCCGAAGTCTTAAAGTGTAAGACGCTCGATGGGGCAAAAGTTTTGGCTGGTAAAAAAAGCTTGGAAAGAGAAGTTACCTCGGTCACGGTGGGCGAGGTTCCCGACATCGCGAACTGGTTAAGGGGAGGAGAGGTTGTTTTGTCTACTTTCTTCGCAACCAGTAGTTCTACTAGTGAAAGGATTGAATTTGTTAAGAGAATAATAGAGCATAAGGCTTCGGCGTTGTTAGCGAAGCCAAAACGTTTTGTGGGTGAAGTAGACCCGGAAATTGTATCTTTGGCCGATAAGAAGAATTTTCCTCTCATTGAGGTCCCTACTGAGGTGCGATGGACCGAAATTATTAAAGAAATCTATGAAAGAATAATTTCTTTGGAGACTGAGATAAGATTAAAAGGTGATTTTGTAGATGATTTAATAACTGGTCAATTCGTCTCGGACGAAGCTCTGATTAGTCGGGCGCGGTTTCTGGGGTTCGATATATCCAACGGCGCTCAAATTATCATTGCCGATATCGATAACTTTAGCGATTATGTCGCCAAAAGGAATCTTAGCGAGTACAGCATCCAAAGGACAAAAAGAGAGTTTTTTAATTACGTCAGTCAGATAGTTCAAGCGGGGTACGCCAACGCTCTTTTAAGTTTAAAAGGCGATAAGATCATTGTTTTTTTAGGGCCCAAGGCCGAATTAAATCTTCAAACGTCCGGGCAAGCCAAAAAGTTAGCCGAAGGGATTAAAAACGGTTGCCGGAAACACTTTGATTTCACAGTTTCTCTTGGGGTCGGACGCTTTTATTCCCAGCCCGCCGAATTGGATAAAACTTATAACGAGGCCAACGTGGCTCTTCAAATCAGCCGCCGATTAGGTGAGACCGGGAATATCATCTTCTTTGAAAAGGTTGGCACCTATAAGCTCCTTTTTAATCTTTTAAGAGTTGATTCCGAAGAACTTAGAAACTTTTACGAAGAAACCGTTGGTGTCTTAGCCAGTTATGATCTAAAAAACCATACAGAACTGGTTGAAACCCTGACTTCATACCTGAAGAATAACCAGAACGTAAACGAAACAGCCGCCAGTTTATTTTCTCACCGCCACACGATCAGATATCGTCTTCAAAGAATGAAAGAAATAACCGGTCTTGACCCTTTTAACGTTGAGGATTTAGAGCAATTAAGCATAGGCCTAAAAGTAATGCACTTTTTCAAACTTTAGTTCCTTCGCATTCCTTGATTTTCCCGTAAGTTAAAACTGAACCACTATGTGGGTGCTAGTGGAGGTTACACCATCGACACCCTGAATTTTAGAAAGCACCAACTCGCTTAGGGCATTTTGGTCAGATGCTTCAATAAAGGCAATAACATCAGGCTGGCCCCAACAAGGATGGGCTATTTTCACACCTTCAATTTTAGATACTGCGTCCGCGGTTTCTTTTATCTTGCCTGCTTCCGCGCTTATTAAAATATATGCATTGATCGCCAACTTCCTCACCTCCTTAGGTTTCTTCTTAGGTCTTTCTTTAATTTATCGCTGTTTACAAGCAATTTCAAATACGCAACTTCAAATACGACAAACCTACAGCATTTTCCTGCAAAAACTGTAAAGGGGACGTTGTTGCATTTGTTGCACAAACAGATTTAAGTGTCGAAGGTGGATTTCTTTGGGCCCGGCTGATACGAGCAATAATAAGCACCTTGGTTATCCAAATGTACAAATCCGAATTCTAAATTTTGTTCTCTGGGCTGAAGCATTCGTGTATTTAAGGCCTTTATACTAAGGATATCTCTGTGAGTTCAAATCCAACCAAGGAGGGTATGATGAGGCTTGTAACCCTGGAAGAGAATCAAAGGATTTTGAAAAGGAGGTGGATAATAGCAGGATTACTAATTCTACTTATCCTGCTCAATTTAGCTCCCCTGGCTCTTGCCGGTGATCCAACCGGCGCCTCTACCGGAGGAAAAACCGAGTACGATTTTTTCTATCCGGGCAAGAGTATTAAGGAAGCGATTGGGCACAACGCGGTGGCTGTCAATTTCGTTTGGGTTTTGCTGACTGGTTTTCTTATCCTTTTTTTTCAAAGCGGTTTTGCCCTAGTTGAGACCGGATTTTGTCGGGCCAAAAACGCTGTTCACACGATCATGATGAACTTTGTAGCATTTGCTATCGGAGGAATCGGCTTTTTTACGGTCGGTTTTGCTATCATGTTTGGAGGAATCGGGGGTTTCCCAACCCTGGGCGGCGGTCAGATGCTCAATGGCCTCTTAGAGGCGGCAAAAGGGTGGGGGATTCTTGGCTACAAAGGATTTTTCCTGGCCAGTGGTGGTACCTATGATGTGGTTGTCTACAGCATGTTCTTCTTTCAACTGGTCTTTATGGATACCGCGGTTACGATTCCCACCGGAGCTATGGCGGAAAGATGGAAATTTTCCGCCTTCGTAATCTTCGGCTTTATGATGTCGATGCTCATTTATCCACTTTTTGGCAATTGGGTCTGGGGCGGTGGCTGGCTGGCCGCTTTGGGCAAAAACTTGAGCCTTGGCCATGGCTACGTTGACTTCGCTGGCTCCTCGGTGGTCCATGCGATGGGAGGTTTTGTGGGTCTCGCTGGTGCCTTGGTTCTAGGAGCTCGCATTGGTAAGTACAACGAAGACGGCTCTCCTAACGCCATTCCCGGACACCACATCCCCATGGCGATTCTTGGGACCTTTATTCTGCTTTTTGGCTGGTTTGGTTTTAACGCCGGTTCTACTTTAGCCGCGACGGATCTTAGAATCTCGATAGTCGTGGTAAACACTTTGCTTGCTTCAGTCGCCGGATCCTTGGCGGCCATGTTTACAATGTGGTGGCGTTTTGGTAAGCCTGATGCTTCGATGACAGCTAACGGAATGTTGGCGGGCCTTGTTTCAGTTACGGCCCCGGCTGCCTTTGTGCCGGGCTGGGCGGCACTGATAATTGGAGCCATCGGTGGGGTATTAGTGGTTTTAAGTGTTCTCTTTGTCGAGCGCGTTTTAAAGGTGGATGATCCGGTGGGGGCGGTTTCGGTCCACGGAGCCTGTGGGATATGGGGCGTTTTATCAGTAGGTCTTTTCGCCGACGGGACCTATGGCGTGGGCTGGAACGGTGTTGGAGCCGACGCAGCCAAAGGAGTTACCGGGCTTTTTTATGGAGACCCGAGTCAACTTGTAGCTCAATTAATTGGCGCGGCTACCGTGTTTGTTTTTGCCTTGAGCGCTGGGTACATCATGTTTAAAATTATCGATGCCTTAGTGGGAATGAGAGTTGAACCTGAAGTTGAACTTGAGGGTCTTGATCTTCCTGAGATTGGAAACCTGGCCTATCCTGATTTTTCGGCGTCGGCTTTGGATTCGGCCACTGATGGCTATGTAAGGGGTGAGGAAGGATGAAAAAGGTAGAAGCAATAATTCGCCACTTAAAACTGGACGCTGTCAAAAAAGCTCTTGATAACATTGGAGTACACGGCATGAATATTACCGAAATAAGAGGGGCCGGGAAGCAAAGAGGCTATACCGAAACCTACCGAGGCACTAAGGTTACTATTCACCTTCGGCCCAAAATCAAACTCCAAACAGTAGTCTCCGATGATCAGCTAGATAAAGTACTTGAAGCGATCGTCAAAGCCGCTCAAACCGGCGAGATCGGGGATGGAAAAATATTTGTTTCACCGGTGGAGGAGGCCGTAAGAATAAGAACCGGCGAAAGAGGTGAAAAAACCCTATGAAAAGAGTTACTGCCATTATTCGTCCGATCAAACTTAAAGACGTCGAAAGAGCCTTGCGAGAGGAAGGAGTTGAAGATTTTAGCCTGACAGAGGTTGAGGGATGTGGCCAGCAAAGGGGCTATATCGAATTCTACCAGCCAGACTTACACTTTCGACCAAAGATTAAAGTAGAAATTTTGGTAAACGAGGAGTCATTGGAGGAAGTTCTCTTAAAAATAACTAGGGTTGCCCGCTTAGACTTTTACGGAGACGGCCGAATCTTTGTGGCTCCGGTAGATGAGTTGGTCGAGATATGAAAAAACTTCTTTTTGTCGACTTTGGACTCAAAATTACCTCAGGAGCGAATCCACAATTGCCCTAAATTCTTTAAGTCGCAAGAGAGTACAATTCTCTTCAAAAAAGTTACGTTGCTTCGTCACAGATTGTTCCGATTAGGCTCGACAAAGGCGGCAGATCTTTAACGACTCACAACAACCAGGTGGCTACCGACAAATAAATCAAAACGCTTAATATATCCTGGATAATAGTGGCAATAGGGCCACTAGCATTGGCAGGGTCGAGGTTTAATTTTCGAAAGAAAAAGGGGATTAGGAGACCAGTCAGCAAGGATGAGATGACGGCCCCGATAACCGCGGCCCCTAGCACCGCGGCCATGGCAAAATTGCCGTATAAGAATGTACTTGCAAGAGTGAGGATACTTGCCAGAAGAACTGCAACAATTAAAACGATCAAGAATTGCTTGAAAAAATATACTGCAAAATTTAATTGGCGAAAAAGGGCGAAATCTCTAATCACAAAGGCCTCAAGCTGGGTTCCAACGGCGTCGGCGATATAAACTACCAGGGGAATAAAGGCGGCCAGCAGAAGGTTTTTCTCAAGGGTCTGCTCGAACTGACTTATGATCTGAGCAGCTAAAAGACCCCCTGCCAAACCAATCAATAGCCAGGGAAACCGATGTTTTATCGCTTGAAACAGCGGGATTTCTAGAATATTATCCACAGCAACATGAACTTTGTGTATACCAGCAAATTGGAGAATATCCTCGCGAAGTTCTTTATGGAGTATGGAAAGAAGGGCATCGCTGATGACCGCTCCGAGAAAAATATCGTTGTCATCAACCACCGGAACCGCT
>DATBWY010000035.1:0-3713 GCA_036514555.1 Candidatus Subteraquimicrobiales bacterium | reverse complement strand
GGAGGCCCGGCCGGACTACGCCAAGTGTGTTGACATCTCGACCAGGGCTGCCTTGAGAGAAATGATAGTACCGGCCACTATCACCGTCACCAGCCCGGTTATCATCGGTCTTTGGAGCCCTGAAGCCCTAGGGGGTTATCTAGCCGGTGCGCTTGTCGTTGGTTTTTTGATGGCAATTTTTATGGCCAATGCCGGTGGTGCCTGGGACAATGCCAAGAAATACATTGAAGCCGGCCACTTAGGGGGCAAGGGTTCAGACCCTCACAAGGCGGCCGTCGTCGGAGACACCGTTGGCGATCCTTTTAAAGACACCGCTGGTCCTTGTATGAATATCCTGATTAAAGTGATGTCCGTTGTTTCCGTAATTTTTGCGCCTCTTTTCATCCGGTAAAGTTTGTGAGACATTCAAATTAAAGAACACTCATTTGTGGGCTACTCCGGTTTCCAAAACCAGGGTAGTTTTGTCTTCCCTTAAAGGGCCCTAAAATAAACTACTCGTAATTTTCTGCTCAAAATCAGAGGATAATGCTTTTAGCATTTAGAAGTAAGAATTAAAAGAAGGGATTCCAATTGGGCGGTTTTATAAGAGACGAAGACATAAACGAAGTTCGGGAACGAAATAACATCGTTGAGGTTATCTCGGAGTATGTTCCCCTCAAAAAGGCGGGGAAGAGCTTTAAAGCGCTCTGTCCTTTTCATCACGAGAAAACTCCTTCCTTCACCGTTGATCCGAACAAGCAGCTTTACCACTGTTTTGGCTGCGGCGAAGGCGGTTCTGTTTTTACTTTTGTGATGACAATGGATAAGCTTGATTTTCCGGAAACCGTCAAGACCCTGGCTGATAGAGTAGGATACACCTTGCATTTTGAAACCTCGGAAAGGGCCCAAAAAAGAACCTCTTTCGTTAATAGGCTTTATGATGCTTATAAGGAATCAGCCTCCTTTTATGCGGAAGTTCTTCGGAGTGAAAGAGGCAAAAAAGCCCTGGAGTATCTTAAAAGCCGGGGTTTCACCGAAGACACAATTAGAGAGTTTCAGGTAGGTTTGGCGCCGGCGGGCTGGGATAGTCTTTTGAAATTTCTTTTTAAAAAAGGGTTTAAGCCGGAACTACTAGTCCGGGGGGGCCTTCTTGTCCAGGGCGAGAACAAATCCTTTTATGACCGTTTCCGCGCTAGAATCATCTTTCCCATTTATGACGCAAAGGGGCGAGTAATCGCTTTCGGAGGAAGAGCCCTAACCCAGTCCTCAGGCAGACCGGAGCCCAAGTATCTGAATTCCCCGGAAACTCCTCTTTACCACAAAAGCTCCATTCTTTACGGACTTTTCCAGGCCAAGAACGCGATGTCAACAGAGGATAGGGCCCTGGTGGTGGAGGGTTATACTGATGTTCTCGCGCTTCACCAGGCGGGAATAGGAAATGCCGTTGCGACGATGGGCACCGCTTTCACTCCGGAACACCTTCGGTTGCTCAACCGCTTTGCTTCCACTATTGAGCTTGTTTTCGATGGCGACACCGCTGGTGAGGCCGCTGCCGAACGGGGCTTAGATTTATTGGGGGAGTCAGAGGCGGAAATAAGGGTGGTTTCTTTGCCCGCCGGCGAAGACCCGGCCGATTTCGTGATCAAAAGGGGCAAAGAAGCCTTTGAAAAAATAATTGAGAAAGCCGAGCCCTTAATAAACTTCTGTCTTAGTCAGTCATTAGGCAAGTATGATTTGGAAGATCCGCAAGGCCGCGCCAAAGCGGCTTCCGAAACCCTATCAATCGTTGCTCTTTTAAAAAGCGCCATAGCTCAGGAAGAGTACCTCAAGAAGCTGGCCCAAAAACTAAATGTTTCCCTCGATAGTCTGCTCCTAGAATTAAAAAGACTAAAGAGCCCCTTTAAAAAGGAGCCAAATAAGACCTTTTCTTTCCCTATGCTTGATGCCGGGCAAAAAGCCGAAAAAGAGCTTTTGGGGCTGGTTTTACGGGATCCCCATGAAGCTAAAGTTTTGAACCAACTAGATGAGGAGCACTTTACCTTTCCCGACTTTAAGGAGCTTTTTTCCATTCTGAAATCGCAGTTAAAAACGGGAGAAATTGAGGTCGAAAGAATTTTGACCATGGATAGCTCCGAGAAAATTCAAAAAAACATCAGTAAATTGATGTTTGAGCCCCTCAAAGTTGAGGACAAAGAAAATTATGTTAAAGATATTTTGGCCAAGATAAAAGTGGCAAAAATTGAACGAACGGTAAAAAAGCTAAAATTTGAGCTGGAAGGGCTTAATCCAGCCTCGGATCCTCAAAGGTATGATTTTATCTTCAGAGAATTGTTAAAGTTAGAACAGACCAAAAGAGACCTGAATACTTAAAAAAAATGCTACAAAGAGGTATAATGTTTTTTGCTAGTTTGAAGAGACAAGTTTCGGAGGTTGAGGATCAAGATGACTCTCCAGAAGGAGTTAGAGCTCGAAGAGGTTAAAAATTTAATTGCTAAGGGTAAAGACCGGGGCTACCTCACCTCGGATGAGATTGCTGATTCCCTCCAAGAGGTGGATCTCTCGACCGAACAGATCGAAAACATCTACTCTCATCTTCTGGAAATCGATATCGAAGTCGTGGACTCGATGGAAGAAAATCATAAAGAAGAGGAAGAGAGCGGGGAAAATGAGGCCGAGCCGGCTGCGAAAAAGTTAGATTTTAGTACCAAAGTCCCCACCACCGATCCGGTCCGGATGTATCTTAAAGAGATCGGAAAGGTTCGGTTACTTACCGGCAAAGAAGAGGTTGAACTAGCTAAGAAGATCGAAGCGAGAGAGGAAGCTCTAAAAAAATTAGAGGAGAGCGCGAGTCTTCCCGGTGACGAAGTCGCTGAATTAAAGCACATCGAGCGCGAGGGAATGTTCGCTAAGAAAAAGCTGGTCGAGGCCAATCTGAGACTAGTTGTTTCTATCGCCAAGAGGTACGTCGGTCGGGGAATGCTCTTTTTGGATCTCATCCAGGAGGGTAACTTAGGGCTTATCCGGGCCGTTGAGAAGTTTGATTATCACAAGGGCTATAAGTTTTCTACCTATGCCACTTGGTGGATAAGACAAGCTATCACTAGAGCCATTGCTGATCAGGCCAGAACTATTAGGATCCCGGTTCACATGGTAGAAACCATCAACAAACTGATTAGAGTTCAAAGACGGTTGCTTCAGGATTTGGGAAGAGAACCAACACCCGAGGAGATAGGCGTAGAGATGACTCTGACGCCGGGCAAAGTTCGGGAAATTTTGAAAATATCCCAGGAACCGGTATCCCTTGAGACACCCATTGGAGAAGAGGAAGACTCGCAGCTAGGCGATTTCATAGAGGATCAAGAAGCGGTTATTCCCCTTGACGCCGCCTCCTTCTCGCTTCTTCAAGAGCAGCTTAAGGGGGTTTTGGACCAACTAAGCGAGCGGGAGAAAAAGGTAATCGAGCTTCGTTTTGGTTTGATTGACGGTCACCCGCGAACCCTGGAAGAGGTGGGAAGAGTTTTTGGGGTAACAAGAGAGCGCATAAGGCAGATTGAGTCTAAAACTTTGAGCAAACTCAGGCACCCCACTCGCTCCGGGAGACTCAAAGATTACCTCGAATAGAAAAGTTTGAGCAATACTTTGTGGGCGCGATGGCGAAAATCTAACCATCCTGTTGAAAGAATTTTTGTTTTTTTGCGCCGTTTTGCAAGCAAAAAGTAGGGAACGACCTCCGT